>QHPP01000043.1 GCA_003219125.1 Verrucomicrobiota bacterium | reverse complement strand
AATCTTACTCCAATTTTGCGGAGGTCGAATCATTCCGTTGATTTCGCCGGGCAACTCCACCCCGGTGCGCTCACCAAATCCGAACCGCCGGATATATTCGTAAAATTTCTGGTCGCCGAGACTGATCGCAAGTTTGGCCGCGCCGATGTTGCTCGATTTCACCAGAATGTCCTGCACGCTTAATTCCCCGTAAGGGCGATGATCGTGCAGGGTGCGCCCGCCATAATTCCAAATCCCCTTTTCACAATAGATCGTCGTGTCTGGCCGCACCTTTTTTTCGTTCAAGGCCGCCGCCGCCGTCACTATCTTGAACGTCGAACCCGGCTCCATCATGTCGATGACGGCGCGATTCTTCATTTGCTCGGGCCTGGCGGTGCTGCGCTGATTGAGATCAAAGTTCGGTCGGTTCGCCATCGCCAGAATTTCCCCGGTCTGCGGTCGCATCAGAATGATGGTGGCTCTCTCCGGCGAATACTCGTGCATGGCGGCGTCGATTTCGTTTTCGACGATATTCTGCAAATTCAAATCAACGCTGAGTCGGACCTGATAACCGTCGCGTGAAGCCCGCTCCTGGCCGCGGTAAAGCACGATTTCCTGACCAGCGCGGTTGTGTTCAATGTAACGATAGCCATCCTGCCCGCGCAAATATTCATCCATCGACGCTTCTACGCCCTGAATTCCCTTGTGCTCAAAATCGGTAAATCCAATGACGTGACAAAGCATCGAGCCGTTGGGATAAAGCCGGGCGGCATCATGTTCGAAATAAACGCCGCGCAGATTTTGCTCACGAAGTTTGGCCTGAAGCGCGTCGGCTGCTGATTCCGGTACATCCCGTTTCAAGACGATGTAATGCCGGTCGCTCCCAAGTTTTTCCCACAGTTCGTCCGTATCGATCTTCAGGTCGCGACTCAGCAGCGCGACGGCTTCGGCCACTCTCTCCCTGTTTAAATGTGACGTGTCGGCGACGACGATCTCCACCGGCACGTTGTGGGCGAGGACTTCGCCGTTGGCATCGGTGATCGCGCCGCGTTCGGCGTAAATCGGTTGTTTGTAGACGTGTTTCTCCGCCGCCAGCCCTGCGTACTCTTCGTGTTTGACCAGCTGGAGATAAACGAGGCGAAACGAGAACGCACTAAAAAGCAGGACAAAACCAATGCAAACCAATGCGCACCGTGTCCGTCCGTTCCATCTCATCTGCCAACCTGATCGTTTGCCACCGGGCGAATGGCATCTTCTTCTGGCGCGGGCCGGATCGGTGCGAGCCGGACGATGTTTTGTTCCGCGATCGGAATCATCTTGAGGTAACCTTCTTTCAGCCGGCGTTGCAGCGCGCTGCGCGAAGTGAGCGCCGCAATCTGCACATTGGCGACATCATCTTGCGTGCGCAGACCCGCGAGCTCGGTCTCGAGCGATTTCTTCTGATCGCCCAGCCGATGCAACTGCAAGCTGAGATAGACATAGCAAAGTCCCGCCGCCGCCAGCAAAGCGGTGATCACAATCCAGCGCGCCAGCGAAGCTGCCCCCACCCGATTGAGTTGTCTTGAGCGGTTCATCCCAGTTTTTCGGCAACCCGCAATTTCGCGCTTCGCGCCCGCGGGTTGAAACGCTGTTCGTTTTCGCTCGGTTCCACCGGCTTTAGCGTAATGACGAGAAGATCGCGCTCTTTGTTCGGGCGCGGTTCCGGCCATTCCGGCCGATCGAAATATTCGCGGCTGCGTTCGCGGAAGAAATTCTTCACCATCCGGTCCTCCAGCGAATGAAATGAAATGACCGCAATCCGCGCCCCCGGCTCGAGCCGATGGGTTACCACGCGCAATCCCTGCTCCAGCGCGCCAAGCTCGTCATTAACTTCCATGCGCAAGGCCTGGAAAACCTGGGTCGCAGGGTGGCGACGCCCATGCCGGCCGACAATTTTCTCAATCGCGCGCGCCAGGGTGAGCGTTTCACGAAATGGCGCGGTCTTGCGCTGCTTCACAATCGCGCTGGCGATGCGACGCGCCGCTGGTTCTTCGCCGAGATCACGAAAGAGTCGCGTCAATTCTTCTTCGCTGTAACTGTTAATGATCGCACCCGCGGTTTTATCGGAACCCGGGTCCATCCGCATGTCGAGCGGACCGTTTCGCATCAGACTGAAACCGCGTTCGGCATTTTCGAGCTGTCGCGAGGAAACACCGAGATCGAGAATTGCTCCGCCGATCTTACCGACCTCCAACTCGTCGAGCACACGATCGGCGTGGCGAAAATTTGCCTTCCGCAAAGTAACCCGATTGCCGAATTCGGAGAGCCGATTCGTCGCCTCCGCGATCGCATCGGGATCCTGATCGAGCGCAACAACATCGGCGCCCGTTTTCAAGATCGCTTCGCTGTGTCCCCCGCCGCCGCAAGTCGCATCCAACACCAGGGCGCCAGCGCGCGGCACCAGCAGCGCAATCGCCTCGCGCACGAGCACCGGGCGATGATAAATGAATTCTTCCCGATCCTGTGCTTCCTCCTCGAACATGTTTGGTCCGCTGGCGAACCAAATCGGACGTTCAAAGAGCAAAGCACTCATCTTAGCTACAAGCCAATGACGTTGGCGACGTGTTGGTAAGTCGGCGTTTCTTCTTCGTGGGCGCGTTTCCACCGCGTCACATTCCAAATTTCAAAACGACCGCGCCCGCCCACCAGCGCGACTTCACCTTTCAATCCGATCTTGCGGCAAAGCTCCTCCGGTAAAACGAGGCGCCCTTGCTTGTCAGCGAGGCCATGCTGGGCGCGGGAATGCAACTGGCGCAAGAAAACGCGGCGCTCGCGTGCGGCGACGCTAGCGTTGCTTTCCGCGGCCGCGCTCATGCGGGCAAATTCCTCCGGCGACATGACGAGGAGAAACTGATTTTGGGAATCAGGCAGAAGAATGAATTCTTCGGCACTCTTTCGACGCCAACGGGAGGGGATGGTGATGCGATTTTTTTCATCGATGGCGTGACGAAATTCGCCGGCGTAAAAGGTGTGAGCAGAGGCGATGCTATCCATGGGCCGGCGGGATTAGTGTCCACTTTAATCCACTTCGTCCCACTCTTAACCACCACTGCCCCTTGTGGTCAATACTTTTTCTTCCATCGCGCCCGGAAAATTTCACCCCGCGCGCGTCGTTTGTCCGCCCCCCATCCGGAATCGAGCAGTCGTGCCAGTCCGGCTCGGACCTCGATGTTATGAAATTGGTGGCCGAGCCGCACCTATTTAGCATCGCCCGCCGCTTCCTGCTCTGTAGAGCTTACAGCTCGGAGAGAGCGGCGGCCGACCACCTTCGACCCTTGGCTTCTTTCCGCATTTTCACAGATAACCGATAACGGATAACGAAACGCGCTAGGGTTTTAGCGTTTCAGCTTTTTCCTTAGACGCCTTTTCTTCCCCGATTTTCCCTTCTACCTTCCCGCGCCCACCAAAATACTATGCGTCGCCTCGCCTTCGCCCTTTTGTTTGGCTTCACCACCATTCCCTTTTGTGCTCTCGCGCAGGAAGACAATGGCGAGGTCCGCGTCAGCGTCGTCCTCAACGCCGATGGCTCGCGCACGGTTTACGAAACCAATGCGGCCAATCACAAAACCATCGCCACCACCACGGGCAAGGATGGAAAGCTACGCGAAAAAATTCGATGGGATCTGGATGAGAACGGACGATTTCTTCGTGGCGAAGTTTTTGGGCCAAAGGAACAATTTCGATTTATCCTGCAAAACAAATACGACGCCAGTAATCATCTCATCGAAGAAACTCATTTTGCCAAAGACCAGAATGTGATCGGCAAGATCGTTTTTCGCTACGACGCCGCTGGGCATCAGGTCGGTTACTCGACTTACGATGGCGCGGGAAAACTTCTCGGCCAGACCGTAGCGCCGAGCCCGCCACCGGCCAAACGAAGGTAAGATGCTTGCCTCGTGCTCGAAAGGGTATTAAGGGGAACTTTCGTGATCGAATACCTCCAGAAAGGCGGGCTGCTGATGTGGCCCATCCTGATTTGCAGCATCATCTCGATTGCCGTTTTCGCCGAGCGGCTTTTTTATCTGCATCGCGCCACCATTCACGTCGGCGAATTTTTGAAGGGCTTGGCCAACCTGGTTAAGCGCCGCAATTTTGCCGAAGCCTTGCATGAATCCGCCGGCACGCCCGGACCGGTGGCGCGCGTGATTCACGCGGCAATTATCCGGCATGATCTCCCGCGATCAGAATTGCGCGAAATTGTCCAGGAAGCCGGTCAACTGGAAGTACCAAAACTGGAGCGGTTCCTCGGTGTCCTCGCTACTCTGGCCTACCTGGCACCGCTGCTTGGCTTGCTCGGGACAGTTGCGGGAATGATTGAAGCCTTCGGCGTTATCGCCTCCAATGGCGGCTACGCCACGGTGACGGAATTGTCCGCCGGCATCTATAAAAGTTTGCTTACGACTGCGGCTGGACTCGTCGTCGCTACGCCGACCTTCGTTGCTTACAGCTATCTTTCTTCGCGCGTGAACACGCTGATGCATGATATGGAACGCGCCGGCATTGAGATCGTGCAGATGTTGACGGAAACGGAACCGGAGAGCGGAATTATTTCCTTCCAGCCGACTGCAGAAGCCAGCCCGCGCGATCTACGCCGCGAAAAATAGCGGTCGGATGAAACTGGTCCGGACGACGCAATATCAGTTCGGGTGGCTGATAATTTTTCCCCTGCTCGACGTTGTTTTTCTGATGATTTTTTTCCTGCTCCTCAGTTCCAATTTTGTTTTGCAGCCGGGAATCTCGGTAAGCGTCCCGTTCTCAAAATTCATGTTAGGACCGCAGGTGAAGTACCAAATCATCAGTATCACCAGCGGCGCGACGGTTTATTTTCGCGATCAAAAAATTTCAATCGATGAGCTGGGGCCACAGCTCGAGAGCGCGCGCAAAGAGGGCCGTTCCATCATCATCAAGGCCGATCGCTATACCCCGTATGAGACGGTGATTCGGGTGGCTAATCTCGCTCTCGAGCACGGCGTGCCTTCGGTTGCGCTCGCTACCACTCCACCGAAGTGAACGCGTCCACTGTCGCGCCGCTGGTTTTCGATTGGGCGCCGCCGCGCAAACGTCGCCACGCTTTAATCGTGTTTTTGATTCTCTCGCTCCTGTTGCACGCGTTTTGTTTCTACATCTTCCAAATTGTTTATCCACCCACCGTCGCGCTGATGCCGCCGCCGGCGCGGGTGACGTTGATTTCGCCGGATGATCCGCAATCGCTTGCTCTCTTGCGTTGGATGGAGGCGGAAGATCCCGCGCTCACCACCACGACACAGCGACTACCAGAGACAAAATCTCTCGTCTTGCCGCCAGTTCAGCATCGCCCTTCTTATGCCAGTCATCAGCCGAAATTGAAGACACTCCCCCCGCTGCTGCCCGATCTCAGTATTCCAAACTCGGCCGCAATCGGGCCGGTTCGCCTTCCGCGAATGAAAGCGACCGCCAGCGCGCCCGGCCTGGCCCGGCAAACGACCGCGAATTTTGCCGATCTGCCCGCCGCTTTGGGCGAGCCAGTTTTTCCCGATTTCACATTTCGGCTGACCCGGCCTGATGCCCCGGCTAACGCTCGTTTCCGCGTAGCAATCGATGAGCGGGGCGCGATCCGCTTTTGTTTTTTGATCGAATCCTCGGGTGATCCGGCGCTCGATGAGCAGGCGCGAAATTTCCTTCAGCTCTGCCGTCTTAAGACAAAGCAAGATTCGCCCGTGACGAATGGAACCGCGCTTTTCTGGACCACCGCGACCATTCTTTGGGGGAACGATCTCGCCCGCAGCTCGGACCCTTCCGCCAGTTCGTCGCCGTGATTCGCGTCAGTCTGGCCGCGCTGGTCACGATTTATCTGCTGGTTTTTCTTGCGGCAGTTTTCCTTGTCTGGTTAAGTAGTGAATGGAACCGCAGACGGCGCGAACGAAAAGCTTTTCGCTTCCGGCTGCGGTGTGTCATTTGTGGCTTGGAGTTCGAGGATCGCACCGATGCGCTACTGCCACGCTGCCCGCGTTGCGGCAGTTTGAACGAACGATTCAAATTCGAACGTATTTGATTTGATATGGGAATGTGGATTGGCCGTAATCGAAAAGCGCGCGTGACTTATGGTTTCGACGAGATCGCGCTCGTCCCGGGCAGCATCACAATTAATCCTAACGAGGTCGATACTACCTTTCGCCTGCCGCGGCGCGCGGGCGCGCCGTTGGAATTGAAAATTCCGATCCTGGCCAGCGCGATGGATGGAGTGGTGGACGTGCGTTTTGCCGTGGAAATGAGCAAGCTCGGCGGGTTGGCCGTGCTCAACCTCGAAGGAGTCCAGACGCGCTACAAGAATCCCTCGGAAGTGCTCGAGAAAATCGTGCAGACGGACAAGAGCGAAATCACCGCTCTGTTGCAAAAAATTTATCAGGAACCGGTGCAGCCGGAATTGATCGGGGCGCGGGTGCGGCAAATCAAGGATGGCGGCGCAATCGCGGCCGTCAGTTCGATTCCGCAACGCGCGGTGGAATTCGGTGCCATTGCCCAGGAAGCAGGCGCCGATGTTTTCGTGGTGCAAAGCACGGTCTCAACCGTGCGACATATTTCTTCGGAATATAAATCGCTCGATCTGGCGAGATTCTGCCGGGAAATGCAGATTCCCGTGATCGTCGGCAACACCGTCGGCTACGATGTCACGTTCGAGATCATGAATTGCGGCCCGGCCGCCGTCCTGGTGGGGGTCGGTCCCGGGGCGGCTTGCACGTCGCGTGGCGTGCTCGGCCTGGGCGTGCCGCAAGTTACGGCCACCGTCGACTGCGCAGCGGCGCGCGACGCCTATTTCAAAAAAACTTCGCGCTTTGTCCCGATCATCACCGATGGCGGGATGAGTAAGGGCGGGGACGTCTGCAAGGCCCTCGCCTGCGGGGCCGACGCCGTCATGGTGGGCAGCGCATTTGCCAAAGCCTACGAAGCGCCCGGGCGCGGTTATCACTGGGGAATGGCAACCCCACATGCCAATCTCCCTCGCGGAACACGGATCAAAGTCGGCGCCACTGGATCGTTGAAACAGATCTTGTTCGGTCCCGCTGAAGTGGACGATGGCAGCCAGAATTTGGTCGGCGCCATCACCACTTGCATGGGTAACGTGGGCGCCCGCGATCTGGCCGAGTTTCAACAAACCGAAATCATCATCGCGCCTTCCATTAAAACCGAAGGCAAACTATTCCAAACCGTGCAAAACGTCGGAATGGGGACGCGTTGATCAAGAAAGTGAATAGTGATAGGTGATTTGTGAGGTCGCCATAACCCGAATCGCTTTTAATTCTATTCACTGATCACATTCACTGATCACATCTTGATGAACAATAACCGCCGCGTCGTCATCACCGGACTGGGTGCAATCACGCCCCTCGGCAACGATTTTGAGACTTTTTGGTCGAACTTAAAGAACGGCGTCAGCGGCATTCATACAGTCGAATCGTTCGATACCGCTGCCTACGATTGCCACATCAGTGGAGAAATGCACGGATTCGATCCGAAAACTGTCTTCAAGAACCCGAAGGATGTTCGGCGGACCGATCGCTTTGCCCAGTTGGCGATGGCGGCCGCAAAAATGGCGATGGCCGATTCCGCCCTCGAGATGGGGAGCGAAAATCCGGACCGTTTCGGCGTTCTCGTCAGCAGCGGCATCGGCGGACTAAAAACGCTCGAAGACCAATACACCATT
>QHPP01000042.1 GCA_003219125.1 Verrucomicrobiota bacterium | reverse complement strand
CGCCAGCCCACCGCAAAAATGCCATAAAGGAATTTCTTGATTTTCGAGGTGGCGCGGTCACGCAATGTCGCCAGATCAGGAATTAATCCGGTGTACCAAAACAACACTGACACGGTGAAATAGGTCGAGACCGCAAAGACGTCCCACATCAGCGGGCTACGGAAATTGGGCCAGATTCCGTAATTGTTTGGCAGCGGCGCCAAATACCACGCCATCCAAACGCGGCCCACGTGGATGCCCGGAAAAATGGCGGCGCAGATGACTGCGAACAACGTCATCGCTTCGGCGGAACGATTGATCGAGGTGCGCCATTTCTGTCGCAGCAAATAAAGGATGGCCGAGATCAGGGTGCCGGCGTGTCCGATACCAATCCAGAACACGAAATTGGTAATGTCCCAGGCCCAGCCGACGGGATGGTTCAATCCCCACGTGCCGACTCCGGTGGAAATTTGATACCCAAGACAAAAGAGACCGAAACCGGCAATCGCCGCGGTGACTGCGAAGGCGACCCACCACCAGCGCGGCGCGCGATTTTCCACCGCGCCGGTGATGCGCTCGGTAATCCAGCCGTAACTCCGCCGGTTCAATACCAGCGGCACGCGGGTAAGCGGCCGCTCGGTGGAAGCGATCTCCTCGCTCTCAGTTACTTCTACTTCTGGTGCTGTGATCGCGCCGTCCATACTTATTCGTCATCCCGAGCAAAGCCGAGGGATCCCGATGCGCGCCTTAAAGGTAACGCCGCGGATTTCCTCGGTCCGAGCCGGACTGGCATTTTCGCTCGGAATGACATCATAACCTTTCCTCTTTCTCGTTAGGGCTGGCGATGCCAATTTTACGCGCGTCAGGCATTTTCGGATTCGGATTGCGGATGCGTGCGAGGTAACTGACGCGGGTATTAACGTTCAGATATTGAAGGAGGCGATAATTTCGGTCCTGCAATTTGCTTTTCGAAACCTTACTTTCCGGGTCACGAATATCGCCGAAAACGATGGCCTCGTTCGGGCAGGCCTGCGCGCACGCCGTGGTAAAGGAATCACGCGGAATTCGAAGGTCATCCGCGGAAGGGCCCGCGCGGACGTGAGCGGCGATTTTTGCTTCCTCGATCCTTTGCACACAAAAGGTGCATTTCTCCATCACCCCGCGCATGCGCACGGTCACGTTCGGATTCTTCGAGAGCTTGATCGTATCAGGCGCGCCTTTTTCAGTGAACGGCGCGAAGTATTCCTTATAGATGTTGAGGGCCCCGGCAATTTTCTTCTTGCCGACCGGTCGCTGGTTGTAATCGAAAAAATTGAAACGCCGAACCTTGAATGGGCAATTGTTCGCGCAATAACGCGTCCCGACACAACGGTTGTAGGCCATGACATTAAGGCCGTCCTCGCTGTGAAGGGTTGCGTTCACCGGGCAAACCGTCTCGCAGGGAGCATTCTCGCAGTGCTGACACATCATCGGCTCATGCACCATCTCGGGATCTTCCGGGAACTCGCCCTTGTCCTGATCGTAGCCATGTTCACTGGCGTAATAGCGATCGATCCGCAGCCAGTGCATCGCGCGGCCATGGGCGACCTCCAGTTTGCCAACGACCGGGACATTGTTTTCCGCCTGGCAGGCGATGACGCAGGCGCTGCAACCGGTGCAGGTATTTAAATCGATCGTCATTCCCCACTGCTGCGCCGACAGCAACGGCGGATGACGGTAGAGGCTCGGTAATTTTTCTGGCAGCTCGTTGTCACCCGCGATTTTTTTCACGAATTCGTTGTCTTCGCGGTAATGTTCGAGGGTCGCTTCGCGCACCAGCCCACGGCCTTCGATGCTGAAATGATCCTGGGTGATGGAAAGCGGATATTTTCTCCCAACTTTCTTAACGGCGATGCTGGCGATCGCTTTGCCGTCGGCAACGATGTAATGCGGATCATTGGTGGTGCGCAGGAGATAGCCGTTGAAACCGCTGCGCTCGCCCACACTGTTCAAACTATGGCGACCGTAGCCTAGTGAAATGGTGATCGAATTGTCCGCATGACCGGGGGCAATCAGGACTGCAATTTCCAATTGCCGCGTCGGCGGCGGCGGCGGTGGCGGCGTCGGAGTAGGCTTACCTTCCACGGGTGCCGCAGTGGGTGGAATGATATCGTTCACTGTAATCTGAATGAGGTCGCCCGTCTCCACCCCGAGTGTTTTGGCGTAACGCGGACTGATCAGGGCCGCGTTATCCCAAGCCAATTTCGTGATTGGATCGGGCATTTCCTGCAACCAGGCGTTGTTGATGTAACGGCCGTCATCAATCGAGTAATCGCGCACCAGAACGATCTCGGGCGATTCGGGTGTCGGCGCAGGCCCAGGCGGGCTCCAGAGATTCTGCGCGATACCGCCGGCGGTATTGCCATTGAATGTGGGTGGCCGGTCGCGTAGCACAATGTGGTGGGCGAAACCATCATGCAAAAATTTCGACCATGCGGTCGCGGGATCGCCAACTGGCTTGGTTGCCTGGAAGGTTTCCTGAACTAACTCGGGCCCATCGACTTTCCGCTTGCCCATCACGGCGTTCAGTAAATCAAGCTCGGAAAATCCGCCGAAGAGCGGGAGAATCATCGGCTGGATAGCCAGGTAATGTCCCTCCGAGCTCAGCGCATCGCCCCACGATTCCAGGAAATGCGAGGCGGGGAGATTCCAGCGACAAAGCGCAGACGTTTCGTCTTCGTAGTAGCCGAGCCGGATTACATCCGGCACCTTTTTTTGCAGTTCGGGCCAATCGAGCCAGCCATTTACCAAATCGTAGGTAATCCGGCGCGGTGCACTAAACACGGGATTCGCGCCGAGTATGAATAGCTGTTTGATCCGATCGGCCGCGATGTCGCCCGCGAGTTGGAGAATGCTGTTGTCGCGCTGATTGCGCTGACGCTCGCGCAGCAAAACCGTGCGCCCGACATTTTTCAGAGCGGAATTAATTCCATAAACAAGCAATTGAACAACGACCGGCTGCTGCGCTCCGGCCAAAACCAAGCTGGCGCCCGATTTCGAAACCAAGTCGTTTACCGCTTCGTTCAACCATTGCTCGTCGAACTGCGCCGTTCCCGCGGGAACCTGCAAGGTGGCGAGGACCGAACCCAGGCCTGCATCTTTGGTAGCGGTCGCGACCCTGGTCGCAATCGCATGCGTAATCAGCGGAATTTGGCTCGCCGGCAAACGCAGGCGGTGATCTGCCATCGCGCCGGTGAGAGTATAGCGATTCTCGACGACATAGAGCCGGTTCATCGAGTCCTTCGCCGAACTGACGCGACGCCGAAAACTGAAAGCGCGAGACGATGCGATGTCGCCTTCGCCGCAATCCAGGAAATCGCTATCGAGCGCCAGAATTACATCGGCGCGCTCGATCCGAGTAACGAGGCGCAAATTATCGCCGAAACTAATTTGGGTCGCAAAATTTTGTGCTTCGCTCCGCAACGGATCATAAACGCACCAACGCATGCGCGGGAACATTTTCTCCACTTCGCCGCGCATTCGTTCCCGCGTTGGCGAATCCGTTTCTTCGACCAAAAACGCCAAGCCGGCGCCGTCTCCCATTTTCTTGCGCAAATCGCCAAGATATTTTTCAAACGCAGACGCGGTGCTGGTCTTGCCATTCTCGGCAATGCGTTTTGCTCGCAGCGGGTTATAAAGCTCGTTAATGGCGGCCTGGACGAACACGTCGCTGGCACCGTTGCTCGCCGGATGCAGCGGGTTGCCGTCGAGTTTAATTGGCCGGCCATCGACCGTCGTGACCAGAAGCGGAATCGCTCCGTTCCGTCGCGGCATGGACGTGCTGTAGTAGAGGAACTTTCCTGGAATGGTCCACTCGACCGTTTTGGTAAACGGGACCAAATGCATTTCCGGCCGGCGACAACTGCTCACGCCAAACCCAGCCAGCGCGACGGACGCGCCCATTATTTTCAAAAAGCTCCGGCGCGACCATTCATCGCCATTCAGTTGCGCCGCGCTGGAAGGAAATTCGCGCTCCAGCCATTCGCGAAACTCTGGCGTGTCGGCCAGTTCATCCGTGCTGCGCCAATAGCGTCGCCCCGAAGTAGGCTCAGGTGGATGTTGAAACACGCGCTTCATGTAAGCTGCTGGAGGATAGGCATCCTGCCCGTCTCGGCTGGCGGGCTTCCAGTCCGCCGAAATGCGATGGTCGATCTTCGACACGCTAGCAGCGTCCCGGCCGAGTCAGACCGGAAGCCTGACTTCCAAAGTATTTTCTGCGCGATGGTCATCGGTGGCACGACTGGCAATTCTCCGTCGGCTGAATGTTCCAGTGTTCCTTCAAGGTCTGGCCAATCTCACGCTGGGTTAACCGTTTCTTCTTCGACCAATCTTCCCGTACGTCTTTTGGTTGACCGTACTTGGCTACGAATTCGGCCGGCTTCACGTCCTCGGGCTTCCAATCCAAATTGGTGATCTGGTCTTCCGGGCGCAAAAAATTTTCCGGATGCCGATGACACTCGAGGCACCACGCCATGCTCATCGGCTTCGCATCGGAAACCACCGGCATGTGATTGATCTGCCCATGGCAGCTCGCGCAACTGATGCCGCGATTCACATGCGCAGCGTGATTGTAAAACACATAATCGGGCAACCGATGAATCCATACCCATTGCACCGGCTCGCCAGTCTTCCAGCTCGCGCGCACCGGCTCCAGTTTCGGATTATCTTTTTGCACCTGCTGATGACACGCCATGCAGGTTTGGGTGTTGGGTACGTTGGAGTGCGCCGCGACTTCCACGAAGCTATGGCAATAACGGCAATCCATTCCCAATTGGGAAACGTGAATGTCGTGGGGAAAAGGCACTGGCTGGATTGGCTCGTAACCGACCTTGGTATACTTCGGGGTGACGTAATACCAGGTGCCGGCGGTAAGGCCGCAAACAATCACCACGCTGCAGATGGCCAGCTTTAGCGGCAACCAATTTGACCAGCGCGGGAAAAAGTTCGCCATAAAGTTAGCGGCCTGGTTTCAAACTGATCCGCCACCGCCAATTTTTCTCCATGATAAAATTGGCGAAAAGTGATGGCGGTTTCAGATGAGCAAATGGTTAAGGTTGCATGCGCTGCCGAAACAGTGTGCGCTGATTCTATAAACACGCCACTGCTTGGCAAAAAAAATTTTCGCTCTGAGCCGAACTGGCATTTTCGCTCCGAATGATAGAAAAGAGTCCCGTAATGCGCGCTATCGCTGCTATCCTGCTCTTCGTGAGCGGCATTAGTGCCGACGCGGAAACGGCCGAGACAATTTTCATTAACGGCAACGTTTACACCGGCAACGAAAAGCAGCCGCACGCCGAAGCAATCGCGGTTCACCGCGATCGCATTATTTTCGTTGGAACAAATGCGGACGCAGAAAAATTCCGAGGCGACAAAACGCACATTGTTGATCTCGCAGGCAAAACCGTTACCCCCGGTTTCACTGATTCGCATTGCCACATCTTCGGAATCGGTGAGCGCGAGATGACTTTGAATCTGGAGGGGACGAATACCCGCGAAGATTTTCTCGCGAAGGTCAAGGAGCGCGTCGAGCAAACGGAGCGCGATAAATGGATCACCGGCCGCGGCTGGATTGAAACGTTCTGGAAGCCGCCCCAATTTCCAACCCGCGCTGATCTCGACAAAATCGCACCGGACAATCCTGTTTTCCTCACCCGCGCCGATGGTCACGCCGCGGTGGCAAATTCCGTGGCGCTGAAAATCGCCAAGATCGACAACGACACGCCCGACCCTTTCGGCGGACAAATCCTACAAACGAAACACGAACCGAATGGAATGTTGCTCGATAATGCGATGGAACTGGTCGAGAAAAACATTCCTAAACCGACCGAGGCCGAGCGTGAGCAAGCGCTGCTCACTGGAATCGAGCGTGAGATCAAGCTCGGCTGGTGTGAAATTCAAAATGCCGGCAGTGAGTTGTCAGATCAGGAAATCATAGGCCGCGCCTACACTGCCGGAAAAGTGAGATTGCGCATGATCAACGCCGCCTTCGGTCCCGGAGAAGCCGCCAACGCATTGCTGAAAAATGGCGCAGCCTTAAATGCATTCGATCACCGTTTCACCCAGCGCACGATCAAAGTGATTTTCGATGGCGCTCTCGGTTCGCGCGGCGCAGCCTTGCTCGCGCCCTATTCGGACAAAGCCGACAGCTCCGGTTTCCTCACGCAGAAACCGGAAGAGCTAAGGCCAATGTTTGAAGAGGCGTTGCGCCGTGGCATTCAAGTCGAAACGCACGCGATCGGTGATCGCGCTAATAGGCTGATCCTCGATCTTTACGAACAAGCGTTTAAAGCCGTGCCGCCTGGCGAGCGAAAAATCCAGGAACCGCGATGGCGTGTGGAGCACGCGCAGATTTTGAGCGAGCAAGACATTCCGCGCTTCGCCAAGCTCGGTGTCATCGCTTCAATGCAGCCGTCGCACGCGATCAGCGATTTGTTTTTCGCGCCGTCACGGCTTGGAATGGAGCGACTCGCCGGCGCGTATGCCTGGAATAGTCTGATCAAGTCGGGCGCGATTATTTGCGGCGGATCCGACGCGCCGGTCGAGCGCGGCGAGCCGATGATCGAATTCTACGCCGCGGTCGCGCGCAAAAGTATCAAAGGCGAATCGGGCGAAGGCTGGCATCCCGAGCAAGCTGTCCCCCGCGAGCAAGCGCTCAGGATGTTTACTATCAATGCCGCTTACGCCGCTTTTGAAGAAAACGACAAAGGCTCAATCGAAGTCGGCAAGCTCGCCGATTTCACCGTCCTCTCGGCAGACATCATGAAAATTCCCGCGCCGGAGATCCTGAAAACGCGCTGCGAGATGACTGTCATCGGCGGGGAAAGTATTTTTGAAGCTCGATAACCCTTTTTTTGTCATTCCGAGCAAGCATTGCGGCTTGGGCGCAGCTAACTGGCAGGCTGAATACGATATCTTTAGTACTATGAAACTTTCTCTTTCAACTATCATCGCGGTCGCTCTGTCCCTGGGTGTTGTCTGGGCGGAGGGTCCGGTCGAAAAGGCAAAAGACGTGGCAGAGGACACGGCTGAGACAGCCAAAAATGTTGGACACAAAGTAGTTAAGGGCACTAAAAAAGTAGTCAATAAAGTGGTCGATGCGGTGACACCGGACCCGGACGCGCGCCGCGTCGACGTCACGTTGTCGAACGACAAAATCGACATGCCGACGAACCTGGAACCAGGCAAGACTGCGTTCGTGGTCAAGAATGCCGGAAACGAAAAACACAACTTCGTGGTTCGCGGCAAGGACGGAACCCACAAGTTTATGGTCGATCTGCAGCCGAACGAGACCAAAGTGTTGCACGTCCAACTCAAACGCGGCACCTACACCGCATACTCTCCTGTGGATGGCCACCCGAAGAAAGGCACGGAAACGACGCTAACTGTGCATTCTTAGACGAGTTTGTAATGGAAGGACACGCGCGCGGTCGTGTCCCAAATGTCAGGGCGCCGAGCCGTTGTACGGCAAGCCCGGTCCATTTTTTGCCCCCGCCGCGAATTATTAATGCCGGAATGATTAGTCATGACTACGGAGATCACGATTCCAGCTGGCGGAGCCAGTCTGGCCGGTGCTCTCAGCTTGCCCGAACGGTCCCATTCATTGGTTCTGTTCGTGCACGGGAGTGGCAGCAGCCGGCACAGTCTACGGAATCAGTTTGTCGCACGGACGTTGAACAACGCTGGATTGGCAACGCTGTTGTTCGACCTGCTGACAGCGAATGAGGAACGGATTGATTCCTACACCGCTGAGTTTCGTTTCAATATTGAGTTACTTGCCGAGCGGCTATCATACGCCACGAAATGGACCAGCGAACAGGCCAATACCCGAGACCTTTGTATCGGTTATTTCGGCTCGAGCACCGGAGCCGCTGCCGCCCTCGTCTCCGCCGCTGAATTTCCTGATGTCGCAGCGGTCGTGTCCCGCGGAGGCCGGCCTGATCTCGCCGGCGACGCATTGCCAAAGGTGCAGGCTCCGACGTTGCTGATCGTCGGTGGCAGGGATGAGGTAGTGATCACGCTCAATCAACAAGCGCAACGTGAAATCCGCGCTGAAGTGAAGCTGGAAATTGTTCCCGGAGCGACTCACCTCTTCGAAGAGCCTGGCGCCCTCGACCGGGTCGCAAAACTGGCAACTGACTGGTTTTTGCGCCACAGCGCGGTTCCTGAGCGAAAACGGCCAGCTTAAGCAGACAGCCAAGCGGGAAGGTTTCGTCGTCGATTAGTTACAAATGCTCGCCGAGGCATTGGCGTTACGGCATGAAGTGGACATTCATTTTCCATCCTTTGTCATGTCGAGCGACGTCGAGACATCTCTAGCTTTTCCCTTCCGCTTTTAAGTTAGAGATCCCTCGACTCCGCTCGGGATGACAGGACTGAAAACGCGTGACCGCTTTCAGGAATAGAGATATTCGTCATGATATTCGCGCTGCGGCGCAAACTGGCCGTTTTCGTTCCCGGTCTCGGGATACTCGAAGATTTTTCCTTCGTAATTTCTGATCACGATTTTCTCGTTGTCGTGATAGAGGATGTAGCCGGGATTGATCGGCACTTTGCCGCCGCCGCCGGGGGCGTCGATGACGTATTGTGGGATGGCGTAACCAGTGGTGTGACCGCGCAGCCCTTCAATGATCTCGATCCCTTTCGCGACAGAAGTGCGCAGGTGCGATGAGCCGTTAATCAAGTCACATTGGTAAAGGTAATATGGGCGGACACGGCACATCAGGAGTTTGTGCACCAGTGCTTTCATCGTCTCCAGATTGTCGTTCACACCGGCAAGCAACACGCTTTGATTGCCCAACGGGATCCCGGCATTGGCCAAACGCTCGAGCGCTTCTTTTACTTCAATAGTGAGCTCGCGGGGGTGATTGACGTGCACGCTCATCCACAGCGGATGATACTTCGCCAACATCGCGCAAAGCTCTGGCGTGATTCGTTGCGGCAGGAAAATCGGAACCCGCGTCCCGATGCGAAGGAATTCGATGTGCGGGATTGCGCGCAGGCGGCTGAGCAAATTCTCCAGTTTGCCATCGCTAAAAAGGAGCGCGTCACCGCCCGATAGCAGCACATCGCGCACTTCGGTGTGTTGTTCCAGATAGCGGAGAGCTTCCTCGAAATCAGTGTGCAACTCCTGTTCGCCCACCCCACTGACGACGCGGCTACGCGTGCAATAGCGACAATAGGCAGCACACCGGTCGGTCACCAAAAATAACACCCGATCCGGATACCGGTGGACCAATCCTGGCACCGGCATGTGCGAGTCTTCGCCACATGGGTCAGCCATATCGTAAGGCGAACCCCACGTTTCTTCGATCCGCGGAATCATCTGACGCCGAATCGGATCATCCGGGTTTTCGCGCGGAATCAGATTGAAAAAGTGAGGCGTGATCGCGAGCGCGAGTTTGTCACCAGACAGCAAAACGCCGGCCCGTTCCTCCTCGCTTAGCGACAGGTGTTTTTCCAGTTGTCCCAGCTTGGTGACGCGGTTTTTCAGCTGCCATTTCCAATCGTTCCAAAATTCCGGCGCAACCCCGCCATTGCTAAACCAATAGCCTGGCGCGTGGGAGCGGAACGCCTTTTCCTGCTCAATTCCCTCGGTGAGATTCACCATTTTCGTATTTGTATAGAAAAACGTTAACGTCGTTAACAATCGTGTCA
>QHPP01000041.1 GCA_003219125.1 Verrucomicrobiota bacterium | reverse complement strand
GTCGCTAACGATTTTTGGCGACGGCTCGCAGACGCGCTCATTTTGTTATGTCAGCGATTTGATCGACGGAATTTTTCGGCTGGCGATGAGCGATTTTCATGAACCGGTGAACATTGGCAATCCCCGGGAGATGACGATCAAACAGTTTGCCGAGGAAATCATTCGGATTACCGGGACAAAATCCGGAATCGAGTACCGCCCATTGCCTGAGGATGACCCAAAAGTGCGTCAGCCTGACATTACACGGGCGAAAAAAATTCTAGGTTGGGAACCACGGGTGAATTTCGATGAAGGTATTCGTAAAACGATAGATTACTTCAAGCAACACATCGAGCTGGTAAACGGAACAACCAAATGAAACGAACGATTCTAAAGACTATCTCGCAAACGCGGTGTTCTTGCCGTGGTAACCCGGATGCTCACGTCCCCCTCACCTTAATCCTCTCCCCCCGGGGGAGAGGGGAGGGTGAGGGGTGCGTACCGCATGGCGCTCAGACCCATCGAGCGGATGTTCTGAGACCACTTCTAATTAGTGCGATCATTCTGTCGGCCATTGTTGGCACGGCAATGGCGCAACCTCGGGGCGCAGTGGATTTTCAATTGCTGAAAATCAACACCAACTTCATTTCTTCGCCCCAATTCACTTACACTGGTGCCGAACAGTTCCAGGCCGACCAGCGCGACCGCTGGCTGGAAGTGGAAGTAACATTCGCATGTGCGCCTGAGTTTACCGACGAGTTGACGCTCAAATATTTCATCTTGGTTAATGGCAAACTGCTTATCGGCGAGGTCACGCACGTGAACATTCCGGCCGGGCGCGAAAACCGCTCTGTCATGTATGTAACTCCCAAGACCTTGCAGCGTCTGATGCTTGGCCGGACCGTTACAAATAACGCGCTGCAAAATGCCGCGGTGCAACTCCTGCAACAGGGCGCGCTAAAGGATGAGCTAAGCGCGCAGCGAGCGGCGCCGCAATGGTATGCGACTTTGCCGCAAGTAGCCGGGTTGGTCCTGAATAAGAACGAAACTCCCTTTATGCCCTTGTATTGGGACCGCTACTGCCAAATCAAAACCCCGCGCTAGCGCGCGGAAATCCCAATTCCCAGCCCCAAGTTCAAATGATAAATGCGAAATCTCATGATTTGAGCAGTTTGGAAATTTGGAGCTTGAGATTTCCTTGGGAATTGGCTTTTGGGATTTGGAACTTTTGAATCATGCCTGGGCAAGTTCGCATTCTTACCCTTAACCTCGGATCGCAAGCGATCTCGGTAGGAGATTTTCGCCCGCAAACTGGCGGCGGACTGGTACTGCGCGATTACAAGCGGCGCGATCTTGCGATCGAGAGTCCGGGCGAGCCGGTTCGGCACGCGCAGATCACTGCCACGATCCGCGAAATATTAAACGAACTCGGAATAAAAAGCGCGAAGGTGAACTATGCGGTCGCGGGACAATCAGTTTTCGCGCGTTTCGTGAAATTGCCCTCGGTGGCGGAGGAAAAGATCGACCGCATCATCGCTTTTGAAGCGCAACAAAATGTGCCGTTTCCGATTGACGAAGTGGTGTGGGATTATCAACTCGTCGGTGGCGGAGCTGATGAACAACTGCAGGTCGTTCTGGTCGCGATTAAATCCGACTTGCTCGAAGGAATCAACGCCGCGGTAGAAGCGGCGGGGCTTCGACCGATGGTGATTGGGGTCGCGAACATGGCGCTCTACAACGCCTTTCGTTACAACTACAGCGATGTGACCGATTCGTCGCTCGTGGTCGATATCGGCGCGCGCACCACCAATCTGCTCTTCATAGAGCCAGGCAAGATTTTTTCGCGCAGCGTGCCAATTGGCGGCAGCTCGCTGACAGCCGCGTTGGCGAAAGAATTCAACGAGCCCTTTGCCGCCGCCGAAACGCGCAAACGCGAGAGCGGCTTCGTCAGTCTCGGGGGTGCTTACGCCGATCCTTCGGATGCGGACGTAGCGCGAATGTCGAAAATCATTCGGAGCACCATGACGCGCCTTCATGCTGAAATCATGCGGTCCATCAGTCATTATCGGACGCAGCAGCAGGGCAAAGCGCCAGCGCGAATCTACCTCTGCGGCGGCAGCTCGGGCATGCCGTACATGCGCGAATTTTTTCAGGAGAAATTGCAGGTGCCGATCGAATTCTTTAACCCCGTACGCAATGTCGCCATCGCCAACGAGGCGGATACGCGACAGATTGCGCAATCGGCTCATCTTCTCGGCGAACTCGTTGGTCTGGCTCTACGGGCGGTTGCGAGTTGCCCAATGGAATTAAATCTGCGGCCGGCCAGTGTTGTCCGGGACCATGAAATTCAACGGCGACGTCCATTCCTGATTGGCGCGGCGGCGTGCGTCATTGCGGCGCTGCTGGGCTGGAGCGTTTTTTATCTGCACGCCGCCGGAGTCTTCTGGGCAGTTAAACAGCAGGTGGACGCGAAAGTGGATAGGCTCCGTGGATTCCAAACACGAATCGATGGTATTCGCAAAGACGCGACTGCCCTCGATAGCGTTGCCTCGCCGCTGCTGAGCGCGGTCAATGCCCGTAGTTTCTGGCCTCAGTTACTGGAAGATCTCAACGCGCGATTGCCGAAAGACAATATCTGGATCACTGAGCTTGTTCCGTTGTCAAATGGAAAACCGGTCTTGGGTACGGTGGCGGCACTGGCAGGCGCAGCGGTTAACGCCCGCGAACCGGCCGCAACGCCGATTACGCCGGCGCGCCCTGTTACTGGCCGCGCCCAAAGCGGCGGGCCCGCGATCGATGGGCTGCTGATTCGGGGGTTGTATTTGTGGAACGCCCGGCAACAGGAAGTGGTGGTCGATTATTTCAAGAACCTGGTGGGCTCACCTTTTTTCGCGATTGACCCCAAGAATCAGCAGCGGGTAATCAAGCCGACCATGCCGAACAACAATGAGTGGGCCTTTCCCTACGAGCTTCAGCTTGATCTAAAACAACCATTACCGTTGCCATGAGTTGGTTTCGCGAAAATCCGTTTTGGAGCGCGTTTATCACCGTTGCGGGTGGCGCTCTTCTTCTCGCCGCCGGTTTGCTGTGGTGGACAAAAGGCAGCTACGAAGATGCGATGGCGAAATATCGAGAATCCGCCGCGGAACAGACCCGTTTGGAAAGCGGCAACCCTTATCCAAGCTCGGTGAACGTGGGCAAAATGAAAACGTATCTCGACAATTACAAAGCCGCTCTCGACAAGCTGAAAGCCGAGTTGAAGACACGCATGTTGACGGAAGCGCCATTGGCCCCGAACGAATTCCAGACGCGTTTGCGTCAGGCGATAATTCACACGTCCGAGAACGCCCGAAATAATCGGGTAAAATTGCCGGCTAATTTCTTTCTCGGTTTCGACGAATTCGTTTCATCGCTGCCATCTCCAGAGGATGCGCCCGCCCTCGGTCAGGAACTTTCGCAAGTCCAGCTCTTATTGAATACGATCATCGAGGCGCGGGTCGATGCCATCACGGCATTTCATCGAATCCCCCACCCAGGGATAACAGCGGCGGCTGGCGCAGTGTCTGCAGCCACGCCGCGCGCTCCGCCGAAACCTTCGCCTGGACCGAAGTCGATCGAGGAACGTACGGTCGAGTTCGCGATCTCCGCGTCACCGACTGCCGGACGCAGGGTCATCAATCAGATTGCGGCAGCCAACGAGCAATTTTTCATCATTCGCGCGATTCACATTAAAAACCAGAAGGATAAGGGTCCGCCCCGCGAAAATGCAGGACCGACCGCACCGATTCCGCCTCCGAATCCGACCGGCGCCGCGCCTGCGGCTACTCCGACTGGGCCGTTAAATTTCATCGTCGGCAACGAACACATCGACCTCTCCGCCAGAGTCGAGCTCGTCAATTTCAGACTGTGAAGACCCTCATGCTCATGCTCGTGATCCTGCTCATGCTCGAAACATTGAAGTGCAGATTACGATCATGAGCATGAGTAGGAGCAGGAGCAGGAGACGGCGCTGATGGACTGGCTCAAAAAAAATTACGAGCGCGTGGTCTTGATCGTGGGTGTCGCGGTCCTGCTGGTGAGCGCCTTTTGCATTTTTCAGCGCGCGATCGGGTTCCAATCGCAATTTGCCGAGTTGCAATCTCATCCCACGCAACGGCCCGCTTCGCCGCCCGGCAAAGCGAAAGAGGCGGAAGATGCTTTGCAAAAATTGCGACAGCCGCCGCAATGGACCTTTGGTGGGCGTTCCGGGCTTTTTGTTCCGGAAAAACATTTCATCGGCACGGACGGACAACCTGCAACCCTGCAAACCACGGAAGTGCATCCGCCGGTGCCGAATGAATGGATCGAGCAATTCGCCCTGCCAATTGCCGACGCCGACGTGCTGGAACAGGATCCGGATGGCGATGGTTTCACTAACTTCGACGAATGGCAGGGACACACCAACCCGATCGACCGGAATTCGCATCCGGATTACCTAACGAAACTAAAACTGAAATCATTTTCCCAGGAGCCGTTCCGCCTCGTTTTTGCCTCCCGCACCGAAGATACCTTTGGTATTAACACCATCGATCTAACGCAGCCAACGCAGTTTGTGAAAATCGGCGACACCATCGCCGGCACGCATTTCCGGGTGGCAAAGTTTACGGAGAAGACGGCCAAGGATAGATATGGCACCGACATCGATGTTTCGGAGTTAACTCTGGAGAATACCGAAACGCACGAGCAACTGACGCTGGTAAAGGAAAAAGTGGCAATTTCCCCGGAATCGGTCGCCACTTTTGTCTATTCCTGGAGGGAACGCCGGGAGTTCGTAGTCAAAAAAGATCAAGAATTTTCATTGCCACCGGAGGGGGATATTAGGTACAAACTAGTAGATGTTCAGCCGGCCAAAGCGGTGATCGTAAGCAGTCAAAAGCCCGATACACCGATTGAGATCGGTCTGCCCAGCCAGTAAAACTTGTCGCGCCATGAAAAACTCCTCCACGCTATCCCGACTCGTCGTGTCGGGATTGATCCTTTGCTCGCCCATGATGGTGCGGGCGCAAAATGTAAAAGTAATCGCTGACCGCGAAGCCACCCGTCGCCAGGCCCATATCCCGCGGGGCGAAGAAGTTCTGGCCCGCGCGCAATCGGAATTGCAAGCGAAACAGTATGCTCTCGCGCATGATGATTTCCGCGCCGCGCTGCGCTATCTGCCGAATTCCCCGGCGGCAGGTAAATCGTACTCGGCCGCACTCGATGGTTTCTGCGAGAGCGGTGTGAAACTGGCCGAACAACGCATCGCCGAGGGTAAATACGAGGAGTCCGAGGTAATCTTGAATGAAATTTTGACCGACGCCTACAATCCGAATTGCCGCGAAGCCCGCACCTTGCTCAGCCATTTGCACGATCCCGGTTACATCAACAAGACGATGGGGCCAAAGTTCCTCGCCAAGGTCGAAGAAGTAAAAAAACTGCTCACGGAAGCGGAAGGGTTTTATCAGTCAGGCCGCTACGATATGGCGATGAAACGCTACGAACAGGTGCTCAATCTCGATCCCTACAACACCGCAGCGCGCAAGGGACAGGAGCGGATTGATTTAACCAAATATCAGTATGGCGTGCAGGGCTACAACGAGACGCGGGGCCGCGCCATGTGGCAGGTGGAGCACGGTTGGGAACAACCCGTCCGCCAATACGGGCCAAGTGCGGGACCGATCGAGAACGTGGTCGCCCGCGATGCCAGTAATACCGCGCGCATCCGCAACAAGCTCGACGGCATCATTATTCCGCGCATCGAATTTCGCGATGCCAGTATTCGCGAGGCGATCGATTTCCTGCGCCAACAGGCGGCGGCGAACGATCCAGCGACGGAAGGACGTCGCGGGGTCGATATTGTTCTGCGGTTACGTTCACTTGGCCGCTCGAGTGAGCCCGCTCCGGTAACGGCCACGACCACAGTCGGCGGAGCCGCGGCACCAGCAGAGGCATTGCCAGCAGGGGAAAGCGCGCCTCCACCCGCGGCGGGGGTCGCACCCGCGGTGCCCGGAGTTACACCGGCGACACCATCCCTTCCGCCAGTGAATCCTGCTGAAGCCCGGATTACTCTGACTTTAAACCAAATCCCGTTAGGAGAAGCATTGCGTTACATCGCCAGCCAGGCCGGCTTGAAAGTCAAGGTCGAGCCCTACGCGGTTCTGATTCTTCCCCTGAGCGAGCAGAGCAACGAACTAACGACAAAAGAATATCGCGTTCCGCCCGGATTCATTAGCAGCACCGTGAATGTGGGGGTAAGCGCGCTTAACCGGGGGCCGACCAAGGCCGGTGCGGGCGCCGCCGCACCAACTGGCACAGGCAAAGACACCCAAGAGGCCACCGGCGGCCAATTATTGGTGAACCGTGAAGGCGCACGCGAATTCTTGGAGAGCCAGGGCGTGCCATTTCCACCGGGGGCGAGTGCGCACTTCTTGCCCCAAAGCAGTCGCCTGATTGTACGCAACACGATCGATAATCTGGAATTAGTCGATGCGCTGGTGGAACAAGCTAGCGTCGCCGGGCCGAAGCAGGTCGAGATAGAGTCGAAATTCGTCGAGATCACGCAAAATAATCTGAAGGAACTCGGCTTCGACTGGCTGCTTGGACCGTTTAACATTACTGGTAACTCGGGGAAAATTGTTGGCGCCGGCGGGGCCCCTCCTCCAGCCAACCCAGCAAACTTCCCCTTTCCGACGACGAACCAGTTTCCTGTAACCTCTGGCAACCGCAGCGGTGACTTCGCTATTAGTGCCAATGCGATCGATGCATTGCTTCTTGGCTCCGGGGGAGCCGCGGTCGCGCCGGGGATTTTCGGTCTTGCCGGCGTTATGACGAACCCACAGTTTCAGGTCGTCATTCGCGCTCTCAACCAAAAGAAAGGCATCGACCTGCTTTCCGCGCCACGGGTGACAACAAAAAGTGGTCAACGCGCCGTCATCGAGATCGTGCGCGAATTTCGCTATGCGACGCAATATACACCTCCGCAGGTTCCAAGTATTACTGGCGGGGGTGGGGGAACTGGAACCGTTTCAATTAGCGTCGTGACTCCTACGACGCCAACGGCATTCGAAACCCGAAATACCGGTGTTACTCTGGAGGTCGAACCAGTCGTCGGGCCGGATGGGGTCACGATTGATCTTAACTTGGTTCCTCAGGTTGTGGAGTTCGAGGGGTTCATCAATTACGGCAGTCCCATCTTTGGAATATCGCCTCCTGCTACTAGTTTGAACCCAATAACGGGAGTTACAAGCCTACTAACCTCACCTAGCGTTCTCCTCACTCAGAATGTAATCAATCAACCGATCTTCAGTACTCGCAAGGTTACTACAAGCGTCAGTGTCTATGACGGTTCGACCGTGGTACTCGGCGGATTGATGCGCGAAGATGTGCAGAAGACAGAGGACCGCACACCTATCATCGGAGATATCCCGATTGTCGGGCGGTTATTTCGCACAAACGTAGACCAGCACATCAAGCGTAACCTGGTCATCTTTGTCACCGCACATCTGGTCACACCGGCCGGGACGCCCTTCAACTCGACCGAAGAAGAAGAGGAGCTTGTGCAGCCACCGCAGTTACCCGAAGTACCGATGTACAAGAAATAATTGGACTAACGAGACGAAAGAGCATTGGGTCTACGACGCGACAATTGAGAACAGGACTTTAAGGAACTGACAAATCTCGAACTCAAGTATGTCATTTGCTTTAAACAGGAACAGTTAGCGTAAAGGCTGCCGCGACTCCACGACAGCAGAACGGCAGCTTCAGTATCGATTCACTCAAGTCGCACGAGACAAAATCGTTTAGCACCAATCCAGTCGAGCTTAATAAGTCGAACCTGGTCGGTCGCTGGCACTACGAGACCGGCGCAAAACCAAACGCGCAGGACACACTCGTTGGCCTGGCGGTGCGTGTGTATCAGGGCGGTCAGCAGTTCGCCGAGTTTGCCGATCCTTCGACTTTGCTGAGAGAGAAGTTTGAATAGGGCCGGCGCTGTGCGCCACGTGACGGTGATCAGTGAATCGTGATCGGTGGGATTGTAGACCGTCTCGGTGAGACGCCATTTTTTATTAGATCGGCATCTGACGCAGATGCCGCATAATTCCGAGGCCCCCGAATCGTTGATCCAACTAGGAAGGACCACCGGCTTGCCAGAGCGGTCGTGTATTGATATCGTTAGGGTGGCGAACTTGTTGAGTGCATTGTGAACTTATGTCGCACTATATTAACAATAAATAGACGAAGTAACCATGACCGACTAATTGGCGCGTGGCACGTCTTACGCTAAAGGTAGGTTTAGTTAACTCCAGACTGTGAAAACGAAAGACTGCATTATTCCCAATAGTAAGGTCGCCTTGGAAAGATGGCTGGCAGAGTTGCGTCATACGACTCCAATCTCCGGGATGGGCGTTGCGCTGCTCGCTTTCCAGATTGCCGAGCTGGAAAACAGATGCGCAGAAATGCGCCGGCGGATGGAGCAAAAGGCCAGTCCTGAACCGGGTAAAAAACGCGCCTTGCGTTCTGCCGCGTAAGCGGAACAAAGGCTTGTAGCCTGTGCGCCCAGCGGGCTTTTAGCCTGCTGTCGGGACACAGGCAGGAATGCCTGTTCGGCCCACAGACAAGGATGTCTATGTTCCTGCAAATGTCGGTGGTCGGGATCACCGGTGGAATCTCTACCGGCAAATCCATTGCAATGACGAAGCACGAAGGAATGACGAAGACCGGCATGGTGGATTTCGCTCGCGACGAGGGAAACAGCCCTCACCCTACCCTCTCCCTCAGGGAGAGGGCGCGTGCGATAGTACGGCGGTGAGGGAACGTTTCGAACGCCGAAACCCGAACCACGAGAAAAAATCTACGCGCCCTCTTTCGTCATTTGAGCTACAGGACTTCTTTCGTCATTCGCCCGCGGCGCCGCACCGTAACGCAGCGTAGGCGGGTCATTGGTGCTTCGTCATTTAACATTGTGCTACTCTCCTGCCATGCCAGCGATCGGGATTACCGGCGGAATTTCCACCGGGAAAACAACTTTTGTAAATTGCCTGCGTGAGCTTTTGCCGGAGGCAAAGTTTTTCGACGCTGATGCCATGGCGCGCGAGCTCACGCATCATGACCAGGCCGTGCTCGCGGAAATTCGGGAGAAATTTGGCAACGACATTTTTGATGCAAATGGACAGTTGAATCGGAGCTCACTTCGCGCGATGGTTTTCCAGGCGCTGGAGAAACGGCGCGAGCTCGAACAAATTCTTCATCCGCCAATTCGCCAGCACTGGAGCCGAGAAGCGGAAAAGCATCGCCAATCGAATGACTACTTTTTTGCCGACATTCCGCTTCTTTATGAAACAGGCGGAGAAAAACTTTGCGATCGGGTGGTGGTGGTGGCGTGCTCGGAGGAGATTCAAGTAGAGCGCCTGATGAAACGGACAGGACTGGATCGAGATTCCGCAACCGCAATCATTGCAGCGCAAATGTCGCTTACGGAAAAAGTAAAACGAGCTGATCACGTGGTTTGGAATAATGGACCGCAGGGCCTCCTCGCGGCGCAGGCGCAGTTTTTGGGGAACTTATGGACAGGGAAGATTCGGTAGCCGAGGTGCGGAACCCCGGAAGTAAGAGCGAGGAATCTGTAGCCGGGGTCGGCGATCCCGGACGAAAGGAAAATGGCGACACAGGGAAGCCGCGGCCAGCGGCCGCGGCTACAGAGGCAACGGATGAGAAGAGAGAACCGCGGTCAGCGACCGCGGCTACAGGGGCAGGCGTGTCGCCTGCAGGTGGGAAAGTTGCAGCCGGCACGGCTGCCGCTACAGGGCCGATCCCGGCTGCGGATGCTCCGGCGTCCCTCGATTTGAATGCGCTCCACAGGATGTCGCCCGAAGATTTAGCGGAGCTGGCGAAAAAGTTCGGTGTTTTTCTGCATCCGGCACGGACGCGTCATTATCACATTCTTGATCTAGCACGCGCGGCGTTGGGCGCGGGTTCAACCCTGACCGCTGAAGGGTTCATCGATCAGCCGGGTGAATCATTCGGCGTTTTGCGCTGGCCGGAACTGAATTTTATGCCGGTGCCAGAAGATGCCGCAGTGCTGCGATCGACATTGCAAAAATTTTGGCTGCGTCCGGGGCAGCGTGTCGGAGGAAAATTGCGGCTGCCGCGCGAACGCGAAAAATCTCTCGTCCTGGACGAAATCACCACGGTCGAAGGCGCGCCGGTGTCAGAGTGGAGCGAAAAAATCGATTTTGAGAAGTTGACGCCGCAATATCCGGAAGGCCGGATCATGCTGGAGAATGATAAAACGAAGTCATTAAGCGCGCGGGCGGTCGATTTGCTGGCGCCGCTCGGGCGCGGACAGCGCGGGTTGATCGTGTCGCCGCCGCGAGTGGGCAAAACGATTTTGTTGAAGGAAATCGCAAAAGCGATTCGGGTAAACCATCCGCAGATTGAGCTCATCATTTTGCTGGTGGACGAACGCCCTGAGGAAGTGACCGACCTGGAGCGCGAAGTCGATTGCCAGATTTACAGCTCCACCTTTGACGAAAATGTTTATCGGCACGTCCAGGTAGCGGAGCTGGTGCTGGAGCGCGCGAAACGATTGGTCGAATTGAAAAAGGATGTGGTCATTCTGCTCGATTCCATCACCCGCCTGGCGCGGGGCTATAACAATTTGCAACCGAACCGCGGCCGGATCATGTCGGGCGGAGTGGAATCGAAAGCGCTGATGAAACCGAAGCGGTTTTTTGGAGCGGCCCGGAATGTGGAAGAAGGCGGGAGCCTAACGATTTTAGCAACAGCCTTGATTGATACCGGAAGCCGAATGGACGAAGTGATTTTCGAAGAATTCAAAGGCACAGGAAACATGGAGCTGCATCTCGATCGAGCGTTGGTAGAGAAGCGGCTGTATCCGGCTATTCAACCACTCCAGACTGCAACGCGCCGCGAGGACTTGCTCTATCACCCGGACGAATGGGAGCGGGTGCAGGTGCTGCGCAAAAAGATGGCCGCGCTGCCGCCGATCGAGGCGATGGAGACGCTGATCTCGAATTTGCAGGCGACAAAAACCAACGCCGAACTGCTGCTGGCGGGACTAAGGTAAGGGAGAATGACGAAGCGCGAATGACGAATGACGAAGGAAGCGCGAATGACCGAATGTCGAAAAGAACGCCTCAGAATCCCAAGCGTAGTTCGGATTTCGTCATTCCTTCGTCATTGGACATTCGTCATTCGTCATTATCAAAGAGTTTGATCGCAAGCGCCGCGGAACTAGCAGACCTCCTGCTTTTCATCGAAGGCAATGCTCGCGTCGCCGTCGATACCGAAGCGGATAGTTTGCATTGCTATCGGGAAAAACTTTGCCTTTTACAGGTGAGCTTGGCGGAGGGCGATTTTCTGGTTGATCCGCTGGCCGACAACGATCTGGCGCCACTGGCCGATACACTTGCGCGAAAGGAAATTGTGTTGCACGGCGCGGATTACGACCTGCGTTTGTTGCGGCGAGCGCTCAATTTCCAGCCCGCCCACTTGTTCGACACCGTCATTGCCGCGCGATTACTTGGCATACGCGAATTTAGTTACGCCGCATTAGTCGAGAAATACTTCGGGATCGAGCTGGCCAAGGGTTCGCAAAAAGCAAACTGGGCCTTGCGCCCACTATCGCCGAAAATGGAAGAGTACGCGCGTAACGATACTCATTATTTGTTGCCGCTAGCCGAGAAGCTCGAAAGTCAACTGATCGAATGCGATCGATTCGAATGGTTTCAGCAGTCGTGTGAGCGCGCAATCATATCGGCGGCGATCGACCGTGAGCGCGACACGGAGGAGGCATGGCGAATTCGCGGTTCGGGACTGACTCGCGGTCGGGAAGCGGCGATATTGCGTGCGTTGTGGCATTGGCGTGATCGCGAGGCAGAGCGATTCGATCGGCC
>QHPP01000040.1 GCA_003219125.1 Verrucomicrobiota bacterium | reverse complement strand
AATTGGAACAATGAACGGGTGGTTCAGGCTGGCCGCTGCCTCGGCTTCAAGGCGAAAGCGTCTTAGGTGTGCCTCCGTTGCCCAGTGGCCAACGCCAATAACCTTTAATGCAACGGTCCGGTTAAGACTTTTCTGCCGAGCGCGATAGACCACGCCTTGACCACCCCGGCCGATTTCCTTTAACAACTCGTAGTCTTCGAAGTCTGTCGGCATCGCCACTTGGTTCGATTCGAAAGACTCGTCATCTTCGCCCAGCGGCCCAAGACCGGTCTTGAACAGACATAAGCCGCAAAATCCTTGCGGCGCGTCCGCGAAGATCTTGCTGCCGCATTTACCGCAAACGCGGCTCGCATTTGCCGCAGTACTTTTCGGGTAATCACTCACCTCCATGGTACTGTCCCAAATCTTGTTAGAGGTTACGTTTGTAGTACCGAAATGAAATGTCGCAACTCTTCTTCCACGTCGCCAGGTACCGCCACCGTTTGCGCAATCTCCTCGCGTAACAACAATCGATATCGCTGGCGCAGACGATGGAATGCCTGCTTCACCGCATTTTCCTTCATCCCGAATTCCTGCGCGATCTGTGCCTGCGACGGTCGATCATCATTTAGCATTTGCTTTAAGTGTTCAAACAATACGCTATTGCCCGCGGCTCGATATTCTTCCGCTAGTCGCGCGAGTACCTGTTCCAGCAGTGTGAGGGCCCATCGGCGCTCATAAATTCGATCGGCACTCAGCATGTCTGCCGGTTCAAGGTCAGCACTTTCCCGCATCAGCAATTCTTCCAACGGCACCAGCGGGCGACCTTCACCGCGCTTAATCGTCATCGCGCGGCGATGCGTTTTAGCGAGGAAATTTTTGAGCGATGCGAGTAGATAGGAGCGTAATCGTCCCTTTTCCCGCCGCACGGCATCGAGATCTCTCCGCTCCAGCAGCATGGCGAAGAAACCCTGGGTAAGGTCTTGTGCCTCTTCCGGAGAATAACTTTGCCGCCTGACAAAACCGTAAAGGGGCCACCAGTAGGTGCGGCAAAGTTTTTCCAACGCTTCTTGCGCCGAGGGCGATCCACCTTGCGCGTCTAACACCACGCTCCATTGCGTGGTGGTAAAGGCAACGGCGCCGTTGTGCGCGCTTGCGCTAACCCCTATCAGTGAACTCACCCGATTACCCGCCGACACTCGGCGATTCAAGTAAAAAGTCGCGCCAGAATCAAGCTTATTACGGCGCGGCCAAATGTCGGATTATATCCTATACGCACACTCTCTCGATAATAACTAGGAATCCGCCGAAGAAACGTCACCATTGCCCCTCGGACACAAGCTTAGGGCCGAGTGGCTGATCGCTGATTGCCCAACGGGCGGCGACAATGCCGTGCCCAACTTGCTTTTGGCTGAATGTGGTCGAGAACAGGCGCCATGAACGCCGAGCAGGCGCGTATCGAAGAAAATGATTCGCGAAAACAGCGCTGGCACCTGTGGGGACCATACCTTAGCGACCGGCAGTGGGGAACGGTGCGCGAAGATTATAGCGCGAATGGCGATGCCTGGAACTACTTGACGCATGAGCAAGCGCGTTCGCGTGCTTATCGATGGGGCGAAGATGGCCTGGCCGGAATTTCTGATTACAAGCAGCGTCTTTGTTTCGCCTGGGCTTTTTGGAATGGTCAGGATCCGATCCTAAAAGAACGATTATTTGGATTAACCGGACCACAGGGTAACCATGGCGAGGATGTCAAGGAACTCTACTGGTATATCGATAACACACCATCCCATTCCTACATGCGGATGTTGTATCGTTACCCGCAGACCCGCTTTCCTTACGAGGAGTTAGTTAGCTCCAACGCCGCTCGATCACGAACCGAACCAGAGTTCGAGCTCTGGCAGACCAATGCTTTGGCTGAAAATCGCTACTTCGATATTGAGATCACTTATGCCAAAAAAACGCCAGAAGATATTCTGATTCGCGCAATCGCGACTAACCGCGGCCCCAAGCCGGCGACTTTGCATTTTCTGCCGACGATGTGGTTTCGCAATACCTGGAGCTGGGGTCGTGATCCTCGCAAACCTAGTTTGCGAGAAGTTACGCCAGCGATAATCGAAGCGAGCCATGATGTGCTCGGGCGCTACGAACTCCATTGCGAAAATGCGGACGAGCTCCTCTTCACCGAGAACGAATCTAATCTCGAACGGTTGTGGGGGGCACCAAACCGTTACCCGTTCGTAAAGGATTCCATCAACGATGCGGTAACTCAGAATAAAAGGGACCTCGTCAATCCAAATAAGGTTGCGACGAAGGCTGCCGCGCATTACCGATTCACGATTCCGGCTAACGAGTCGCGGACGGTTCGTCTGCGACTAGCAAGAATTGATCCGGGGAGCGCAGGCGCCTCGTGCGCCCCGGTCGGCGCCTCGCCGACCGGATTCCGTGACAAGAAGGCTCGCGGCGAGGCGCCGCGAACAGCACGCGAGGCGCGTGCGCTCCCCGGAGAAGAATTACGCAGCGACGCGTTTGCCGATTTCGATGAAATCTTTTCCGCGCGCAAAGCCGAAGCCAATGAATTCTATGATACGATCGCACCGATTAATCTAGGCTCCGAATACAAGGCAATTCAGCGTCAGGCCTTGGCTGGACTACTCTGGACCAAGCAGTTTTACTATTACATTGTAGAGGAATGGTTAGAAGGCGATCCAGGTCAACCGGCGCCGCCAGACTCGCGCTGGAACGGTCGTAATTTCGATTGGCAACATCTTTATAACGAGCGGGTCATGTCGATGCCCGATAGTTGGGAATTTCCATGGTACGCCTCGTGGGACCTGGCTTTTCATTGCATCCCGCTGGCTTTGATCGACTCGCACTTTGCCAAAGGCCAGCTCGATACTGTGGTCCGTGAATGGTATCAACACCCTAACGGCCAGATTCCTGCCTATGAATGGAACTTCAGCGACGTAAATCCGCCCGTCCTGGCATGGGCAGCCTGGCGCGTTTTCCAAATCGAGCGCAAACAGTCCGGCAAAGGCGACCGCGCATTCCTGGAAACGATCTTCCATAAATTGCTGCTCACCTTTACCTGGTGGGTGAATCGGAAAGATTCCGAAGGTAACAATATCTTCCAGGGCGGATTCCTCGGGCTCGATAACATTGGAGTGTTCAATCGCAATGAGTCGTTCCCCGATGGCAGCCATCTTGAACAAAGCGATGGCACGAGTTGGATGGGAATGTTTTCGCTGAATTTGATGCGCATCGCGATTGAACTCGCCCGTGAAAATCACGTTTACGAAAATATCGCGACCAAGTTTTTCGAACATTTCCTCGGTATCGCAGCCGCCATGAACAATCTGGGCGGGTTTGGTCTCTGGGACGAAGAAGATGAATTCTATTACGATGTGCTGCGCACGCCAGGTGGGCGCTATTTTCCATTAAAGGTCCGATCGATAGTCGGCTTGATGCCACTGCTCGCGGTAGAGACAATTCAATGGCAGTTGATCGACCAACTACCCGGATTCAAGTCGCGGCTCGAATGGTATCTGGCGCATCGGCCCCAGCAGGCCAGTCTGGTTTCGCGCTGGCAGGAGCCTGGCATGCATGAGACCCGGCTTGTCGCGCTTACTCGCGGTCACCGGATGAAATGTCTGCTCCGGCGCATGCTTGATCCGGACGAATTTCTGAGCGATTACGGCATTCGTTCGGTCAGTAAGTATCACCGGGACCATCCATACCGCTTGACTGTTCGAGGCGAAGAGAAAATCGTGAACTATGAACCGGCAGAGTCACAAACTGGAATCTTTGGCGGGAACTCCAATTGGCGCGGTCCGGTTTGGTTTCCTATTAATTACCTCTTGATCGAGTCACTTCAGCAGTTCCATCACTACTACGGTGACGATTTCAAGGTAGAATGCCCAACTGGCTCCGGCCGCTATCTGACGTTGAAGGAAGTCGCTGATGAACTATCAAACCGTCTGATCAAGCTCTGGCTACGTAACCAGAAAGGTGAGCGGCCCTTTCTGCGCGCTTCCGCCGGTGCCTTCAATTCACAAACTGATTCCAAGCTGTATTGGTTTCATGAATACTTCAACGGCGACAATGGCGGCGGCCTGGGCGCATCCCATCAAACTGGCTGGACCGCACTCGTCGCCAAACTGATCCAGCAACAGGGCGAGTTTGGTACTCTTCGTCAACCGAGATAGACAGCGGATTTCGTTGATACCACGGATAGCCAGAATACGACACAAAAAGCGAGTTAACCGCCAAGTACGCCTTCGCTGACTACGGCGCGGCAGGCTGCCAAAGGACGCTAAAATCAGAGTATTTCAGCTTTTCAGCGTCTCAGCTTTTCAGCATTTTTTCACGGATGCCAGAATCGGTAGCTGGCCGGATTTCAATCGTTTAAAAACCAAATGTCCGGTTTATCAGTCACCCCGACTTGCTGCATTCGCTGGCGCAAATCGTCCGAGGCAGCGAACTGTTTCGCCTTGTTCAAATTTTGGGCAGAAAAAAGTAAAACGACTTCATTAGGATCATCGGTGTTGCGCAACAGATGTTCCTCTTTCAGGCCGGCATTCGTCCGCGCGGACCCGTGTGCGTCATAACCGGGTTTCCACTTGGCAAAGTCAGCAACTTTATGACGAATCAATAAGTAATTCATAATGATCTCCTTTTTCTAGTTCTCTGCAGATTATCAGTGCCTTTTGAAATATTGCACCGCTTTTTCGTGTTTCTTTGCTGCGGCGCGCGTCTTAAACGTGCCGAGATTCCTACGCTTGCCCGTTTTCGGATTTTTTTTCCGAGAGTATAAGCGATAACCGCCGGAGTTAAGTTTTCTGATCATGTTCTTTTGTTACTAACACGCCGACTTTGCCGTCGCGCATTTCTATCTTGAACGTTTTCAAATCCACTTTGGCCGGGCCGTTGGTCACTTTTCCGGTCCGAATGTCGAAACAGGAGTTATGCCACGGGCATTGCACGTTAAATCCGTGAAAGCTGCCTTCGGAAAGCGGTCCAAAGCGATGAGTGCAAAATTCTTGAAAGCCGTAAAGTTGGTTATCGATCCGGGCGATTGTCATCACCAGCTTGTCTATCTCGACCCGCAATGTTTCGCCATTGCCCAACTGTTCGGCGTCAGGAACGGGAACGAAGGAGATCTCGGCGCCGCTGGCCAAGTATCCGGTCGAAAGGTAAAGCGTGTCTTGCGGAGTTGCGGTGCGACGCTTGTGACGTCCGACCGCGATTCCTTGGTCGTAAACGAGACGGCCACCCAGGTAACCGGACACAGACAAAAGACCAATCCCGATAATGGAAAGAAGGAGAGGTAGTAAACTAATTTTTGGATGGCTTAGCGCGGAAGAGCGAATCCACAAATTGATTCCGTAAATTGCCACGACCATCAGATTCAAAGTCATGTGCCTGGTAGCGGTGGTCTTGCCAGGATGATCGCGGCGAATGTCGGAGTAATCGACAAAGCCGGGCACGGCTGCGAGCAATGCGGTGATGATTCCGAGGAGCATTGCGTAAAAGGAGCCGCGCACCAGATTTGGCACCTCCGGAAAAGCCATGCTAACGAGATCGAGCAGGAAACTCAAAACAAGAAACCCGATCGGAAAATGAACCAGCATCGGGTGAATCGGATGCCGCAGTGGTTTGCCTTCGAGAGCATCTTTCAACACGGGGTCCTCCTATTCCGGTGGAAGGTTGGCGCCGCCGCCGGCAGCGAGCTTCCGCCATTTCTTTTTCGACATTCGCGCAACGCTGATGCCGTACTCGTAAACCATTCGTCCGCCCAAATAAGCCGAGCTGATCAGGATGAGCGTGCCGACGACTGAAAGCAGAAGCGGTATTCGATCAACTTTGGAAGCCTCGCGAAATGTTTGCCAGCGCAAGGCGAGGTTCACTGCAAACAACAACGTGGCGATGAGATTGAGCGACATGTGATACAGGCCGATTTTCCACGCCGGCTTTTCCCTCTTGATTCCACTCCAATCGACTAACCCAGTCGGCGCCGCCAGAAGCGCGGCTGCCAGGCCAAAAATGATTGCGTAAAATGATAATCGGACCATGGCGTTGTCACCGTTCTGACATTGCGAAAGCAAATCGAAGATGAGCGCGCCCGGCCACATCGCCATTGGCACATGGGCAAGGATCGGGTGCAACGGATGCCCGAGCCATTTTCCTTTCAAAAGGTCCAGTAGCGGCTTCATAGGAGGCAGGTGCTACGTACAATATTCGTCGCAACTTGAGTTCCAGGATGTTAGATAAGTGTGGAGGAGATTGCAGGCCACACGCCCGCCTTCCAATTATCCGCAAGGAATGGTGACTCCAGGAACGCCAGCGCGCTAATATTCGTTCCCGAATTTATTATGTAGGGCAACCGTTTCCGGTTGCCGATCCAAATAATGCGGCAGGCGGGAACGCCTGCCCTATAATTATCGCGTAGCAGAAGTCCGGTTTAAAATCCAAAGGACGCTCAGGCCGGCGAAGATCGCGAGGTCGAGCAGTAGATGACCGGTGAAGGTCCAGTTTTTGCCGGCGTGGCCGAAGCAGCCGCAGGTGATATCGAGCAGAGAAGATTGCAGGCGACACGCCTGCCTCTACAATTCGCCCGCAAAGAATAGAAAAACGGCGGTGACGCACCCCCCTTACAGCTATTGACTGCGAACCAACACGACGGACGGCCTTGTTGAGATCGTATTGTAGGGCAACCGTTCCCGGTTGCCGGTCCTAGAGAAATGGCAGGCCGGGAACGCCTGCTTATAATTTCCCCATAGCAAAACCCCGGTTTGAAATCCAAAGCGCGATCAATGCAATGAGGATCGCGATATCCAGCGCGAGATGACCGCTAAAGCTCCAGTTCTTGCTGGCGTGGCCGAAGCAGCCGCAGGTGATGTCGAGTCCACGGACTTTCGCGACAACGCTCGCAGCAATGAAGACGAAGGTGAGCCCGGTCAAAATGAACAATCCTCCGCGATAGAAGAACCGCAAAATAAGAGCAAGACCACAGAGCATTTCCAGCCACGGCAAGTAGAAGGCCAGGCGAACCGCTAACGGCCAGGGTAGAATCTTGTAATTATCAATGTCGTTAGCGAAGCCAACCGGATCCATGGCTTTGATGAGGCCGGCATAAATGAAGGTGCCGCCGATGATAAGAGCGACGATGCGCCACGAGAACGATTTAACCATTTAACGATTCACCGATTTAGCTTGAGCCATCCTTCCCAGCCGCCATCGAGAACGAAAACGTTCTTCAACTGCGCTTCGTCCCGCAGCCGTTTCGCCACTTCGCGGCTGGCGTTGCAACTTTGCGCACTGCAATAAACGACAACCTTCTTTTCGGGCGACCACTGCCCTAGAAATTCCGGCAGCAATTCGTTCCAGCGATCTTCATTCAACGAAATCGCGCCCGGGATGTGATCGCGTTCGAATTCATTGTCCGGGCGCGCATCCACCCAGATCACATTATCGCCCCAGCTTCGTGCTTGTTCGACCGTCACCAATTCGGACGCGGGAATGGGTGACTGCCACGAAACTTTATTGCGAAAGTAAATCGCCTCGCCGATCGCAGGCACCAGGGCAAGAACAATGAGCAATAGCGCTTGTCGGACCGCGCTCACCTTCACGGTGTTATTGACTGGGTGATGCTGCCGTCGCCGCTGGCGTGGCCAGGTCGTGTCGGATAGTAGAAAGCGTAGACTTGGTCGTCGGTGGAGGAGGCATTACCCGCGCCGCCGCGGAGAAAACGTTTGCCGTGCTGGGGGAATCGGGTTTGATCGTCAAAGTTGCGTAGACAGCCTTAGTGGTATCGCGAGGTTGGACGTTGATCTTGAATTCATTCGGAGCAGAGCCGGCATCGACTTTGGCGATGAAATC
>QHPP01000039.1 GCA_003219125.1 Verrucomicrobiota bacterium | reverse complement strand
CCAGATCGATATTGTGATACTCGAGGTCAATAGCTTGCAGCCAGGGATCGCTCCATTGTAATTTCTCCTCCTCCTGCAACTCGTTCAGCAGAAATTTCTTCGCCGCCCAATCCGCCCGATCGCGACACAACATCACGTCTCGCTCCAAGTCATTGAGGACGCCTTCCCATTCGCGCAAAATCCAATCGCGCTCCTCATCATCGCGCTCGACCTTCTGTGCCGCGCTCAAATAAAGACGCTGCACATCAATCGCGGAGATCTTCCGTCCGTCGCGCAACTCGATGATCCAATCGTAATTCTGATCGCGACTAATCGATTTCGCCGCGTCTATCGGTTGCGCGATTTCCAACTGCGGCGCTTTCCCGCGCTCGATCAAATCCAGCACCAGCACGGTCGTGCCCAGCTTCATCGCCGTCGCCCATTCACTCATGTTCGAGTCGCCAACAATGACGTGAAACCGGCGATACTTGTTGGCATCGGCGTGCGGCTCATCCCGTGTGTTCACCAGCGGGCGGCGATTCATCGTGTCGATACTGACTAGGACGCTAAAGAAATCCGCTCGCTGCGAAATCTGAAATACACCGGGCTGACCGGCCGCGCTCTCCGCTTCAATCCCCATCTTGCCGGCGCCCGCAAAAATCTGTCGCGTGATCAGAAACGGGAGGGCGCCCGCGACGATGCGGTCCCATGGGATGTCGCGCCGCATCAGGTAATTATCGTGGCAACCGTAGCTATGACCCAGAAAGTCGGTGTTGTTTTTGTAAAGCCGGACGTGCTCACCGTCCTGCAAATGCCCGTTCCGGCGTCGCGCGCATTCAGCCAGAATCCGCTCGCCCGCTTTTTCCTGGGCCACAATCTCACGTAACGTGGTGCACTCCGGCGTGGAATATTCCGGATGAGCGTGATCGTTGTAAAAACGTGCGCCGTTCGATAGCACGAGGTCGCTCTTGATTTCCTGAAAGGTCAGCGGCCGGTTTTTATCGATCTCATAGTAGGCCGATTCATCCGCGTCCTGACGCAGTTCTTTCGCCCGAAAGCCGCGGGCGTCGCGGTGCGGATCTTCGTGGCCGTAATCCCATTTCATCAACGCGCCGTGCTCGGTATAGCTGCGGACCAGCGCGATCGATTCCGCGACCACATCCACCGACTCCGCGCCGTCCAGTGTGATCCCATATTCCGTCTCCAACCCAAAGACGCGTTCCATCGTCCCGAAACATAGCGCGATACCAAATCGCGCGAAAATTTTGCGTTACTTTATTGTGTTGAACTTTCTCACGAGCCTCGATTCACGATTTTAATAATTGATAGCAGATAACACTTCGCTTCGCGCCGTGCTCCTTGCTCCAACCTCTTCGCTCTGCTCTTATCTTCGCCAATGTCCCGGCTGACCGCTTGCCTGATTCTGATCGTCGTCTGGGCCTTGACGTACCTTACCAACCTGGGGTCATCAGAGCTTCGCAGCGAAGAAGGTCACCGCGTTCTGCCCGCGGTTCAGATGCTAGAGGGTGGGAATTACGTCGTGCCCTACATTGCAGCGCGGCCTTATTTGAATAAGCCGCCATTGATTAATTGGATTGTCGCCGCCTCGTTCAAGCTCTCCGACGTTCGCAACGAATGGACCGCGCGTCTGCCATCCACATTGTTTATCCTGGCTGTTGCCCTCACGTTGGCGACGTTCGGACGAGCCACCCTCGGTCCAACCGGTTCCTTCATCGCCGCACTTTGCTGGCTAACGAATCTTGGACTAATTGAAAAGGGGCGAATGATCGAGATCGAGGCGACCTATTGCTCACTATTCGCCTTTGCTCTCATTTTGTGGTTGGTGTTCTGGGAAAACAAGCGCTCGCCGTGGCTGAGCTTCATCGTGCCCTGGATCTTTCTTGGGTTAGGCTTCCTGGCCAAGGGTCCAAGTCACATCCTCTTCTTTTATCTTATCCTTGGCGCCGTTCTCAGGCGAAATCGCCGCCTCCGCGACCTAACTCACCCAGCGCACTTCATCGGAGTCGTGATCATGCTCGGAATTTTTGTTGCCTGGGTGATTCCGTACTTTCGAGCGTTACCTTCTCTCTCGCCTTTGCAAGCCTGGTCAGAACAAGCGGCGGTTGCGTTTCACGGCGATGAAGGCCGATCGGAGGATTGGTTACTAAATTTCCCCCGTGGCTTCGCCTATCTACTTCCATGGATACTACTTCTCCCGTTTATGCGATTGAGTAAAATAGCTGACCCAGCACAGCGCAACGTAGCTTATGGGCTGGCGTGGGGAAGCATTATTCCATTCGTTATCGTTCTTCTGATTCCCGGAACACTCCCAAGATATATTTTGCCGTTGGAAGCCCCATTCTGCTGGATCGTCGGTAGCGCCATCGCTAATGAAGCGTTTCAGTGGAGTATTAAAGGCATTCGCGTTCCGCGAACTTTAATCTTCTCCGTTATCGCGATAGGCGTTATTGCCGCGATGGTAATCTTTCCGCTGCGTTCCGTGACCTACTTAAACAGGCATGAGCGAATTAAACCGATTGCCGCACAAATTAACGCGCTCCTCCCGTCGGACCAGCGGCTTTATGCAATCGATCCCGACTTTCAGCCGTATCTTTTTTATGTCCGCGCGCCCATAACCTATCTCACTACCTTGGACGAATTACCTGTGGACGCGCACTATTTTTTGATTCAGCCCAGGCATCAACGAAAATTCGAGAGCAACCCGCGATGGGCGATCTTGCGGCCGAAACTCCTGGCTCATACACCGAGCTATCGCAGCAAAGAAAGCCTGCTTTTCGCGATCGACTACTGAGAACGACAACAGAACTTCTCACTTCCCTTGCTGGCGCAGACGCGCCTGTCTGCGCGGAGAATCCGAGCGCTAACCGGTTTGACTGACCTCTGACCTCTGATCTCAGAGCGCTGACCTCCAGCTTTCCGGCCCTTCGCCTTTTTATTTGACGGCGCCGAACCTGCGGGAAGAATCACCCGCATGAACACCCGCATTATTTCACCACTGATCGCTCTTGTGGCGATAGCCTTTATCACCTCCATCGCCTCCGCACAAACGCCGGCTCCGCAGCCGAGCACTCCGGCAACCACTGTCCCCAGCCCGGTGGTTTCTGCCCCCGCCACGACCACGGCTTCACCCAACGAAGCCGAGATGATGAATCAAATGATGGAGCTGGCCAAGCTCACCGAAAATCATAAGCTCCTGGCTGATCTCGCTGGCTCCTGGAGCACTTCCGTCAAAATGATGGAACCGGGCAAGGAACCTTCGGTTTCGAAGGGTAGCGTTACTTTCAAGTCCATCATGAACGGCCGCTATTTCATCGGCGATCATGCCGGAAGCATGAAAATGCCCGGGGCTGATGGCAAAATGAAAGACTTCGCCTTTAAAGGGATGTCGATCGATGGCTATGACAACGTGAAACAGAAATTTATTTCATCGTGGATGGATAACATGGGAACTGGGATAATGACCATGGAAGGGACGTACGACCCCGCGACGAAAGCGTTTACCTACACAGGCGAAGTGGAGATGGTGCCCGGGATGAAGACTCCGGTACGCGCCGTAGTCAAGATCACGGACAAGAACCATCATACCTTCGAATGGTACGAGAACCGTGGCGGCCAGGAAATGAAGACGTTGGAGATCAACTACACTCGCAAAAAGTAGCGGGTTAGTCCGTTATCTGACTACCGTCCTCTGATCTCTGTCCTCTGACCTCTGTCCTCTGACCTCCGATGTCTGAAGTCTATGACGCGTCGAAAATTTCTGGGAACGACTCTGACAGGCGGAGCGACGCTGATTGCGGGAGAGTCGAACATGATCTTTGCGGCGAGTTCGCCAGCGGTTACGGAGGCTGACGGCAATTCCCTTTTCCGGTTAGGAGGCGATCTTCCGGTCAACCGGCTCGGCTTTGGTGCGATGCGTCTCACCGGAGAGGGCATTTGGGGCTGGCCCGCTGATCGTGGCAACGCCCTCAAAGTTCTGCGGCGCGCCTTCCAGCTCGGCGTCAACCTGATCGACACGGCTGACGCCTATGGACCGGAAACAAGCGAGCTGCTGATTGCAGAAGCTCTGCACCCTTATCCAAAAGACCTGGTGATTGCAACCAAAGGTGGACTAACGAGACCTGGACCCGGACAGTGGATGCCAAACGGTCGCCCGGAATATCTCACCCAGTGTGTGGAGAAGAGTTTGAAGCGACTCCGGCTTGAGCGAATCGACCTGTATCAATTGCATCGCATCGACCCGAAAGTGCCGATGGAAGAATCGCTCGGAGCGCTCAAGAAGATGCAGGAGGCCGGGAAGATTCGGCACGTCGGATTATCCGAAGTTTCGCCGGAAGAGATCGAGCGAGCGCGCAAGGTCCTGCCGATCGCGAGCGTGCAGAACCAGTACAACATTGACAACCGCAGGTGGGAAAAAACATTGACCTACTGCGAGAAGGAAGGGTTGGGATTTATGCCGTGGTCACCGATTGGTGGAAACAGGGGGTTGAAGGACAACGCGCTGGAAGCAGCGGCCGGGGGTCATCGCGCCAGCGTTATCCAACTCGCCCTCGCCTGGCTTCTACACCGGTCTCCCGTGATGTTGCCGATCCCGGGGACGTCTTCGGTCGCGCATCTGGAAGAAAACGTGGCTGCGGCCAAGCTGAAGTTAACGGCTGAAGACTGGAAACGCGTTGATGCCTTAGCAAGGTAGCGATTGGAGAGAAGTCGCCAGCAATAATCCTCGGTAAGACGGTTGCCGCGGATGCGAAGCGCTCCACAGAATTGCGCCCGTGCAGGAAATTGCTATCCGTTATTGAACCAAACCGAAAATTATGAAAAAAATCGCGTTAATACTAACTCTGCCTTTGGCAGTTTCTCTGGTCGCCGTTGCGGCGCAGAAAAAGGATGCTTCCAAGAATTCAACTGAATCGGCAACCAGCGAACAACATGTCGTCCTCAATCCTGGAGACTTAAAATGGGGGGATGCGCCTCCCGGATTACCACCCGGAGCGAAACTGGCGGTTCTGGCTGGCGATCCGAACAAGAAGGGACTATTCACAGTGCGTCTGCAAACGCCGGCTGGTTACAAGGTTCCGCCTCATACACATCCAACGGCTGAACATATCACGGTAATTTCCGGCACGTTTAACATTGGCACGGGAGATAAGTTCGATGAAGCAGCCGGGAAAGAGTTGGGCGGTGGCGGCTATATGGTGATGCCGCCCGGGATGAAGCACTATGCTTGGACGCCGGCGGAAGCAATCATCCAGATCCAAGGCATGGGGCCGTTTGTGATCAATTACGTGAATTCGGCAGACGATCCGCGCAAGGCGAAGCAGTAACGAGCTAGCGAGGGGACAGGTAGGCCGCGAGCGCCAAACTGACAACTGACCGACACTACCAGAGCCGTTCGCCGAGCGTGATTAGTGTTGCCGGCGGCAATTCCACTGCGGTAGAATTTTGAGCGCGGTGAATACGCGACGGCTCTTCGTCTACAGCGGATTGCTGGCATTGTTAATCACCGGCACTACCTTCGCTGGCCGGTATCAACGAGCCAAAGACGGCAAGACTCGCGTTTGGAACGAGAGCCCCAAGCCGGGCGATTTAGTAACGTGGTCTGGGGCGCGCGACGCCAAAGGCTATGCCACTGGCTACGGCACGCTCACTTGGTTCGCACCTCAAAATGAGGTAGAGACGGGATCGCATATTGCACGTCGGCGCCACTACATTGTTACCAGCCGTGAATCCGGGATGATGGTGCACGGCAAATTCGAGCAGGCGCCCGCTAAGGCGGAGCCAAAGAAAAGAGGGCAGACGGACATTTCTGAGCAGCAGCCGCCCTCTGCTCACCTTGAAGCAACGCCGAAAAAACCGCAGCCCAACCCCGCGCAAGAGAAGGCCACTTCACCCGCGCCGATGCTATCGCCAACTCCGGCTAACGATTCTTTGGATTCATTAATGCATGTGCCATCCTCACTAAAACTAAGCTCGCCCCCCGGCGCGTCGCCGCTACCCTCAAGTCCTTCGCCGAGTGCGACGCCGATATCGCTGCAACTGGCATCGCCGTCCCCGTCTCCGCAGTAAGAGAAGTCGAAGGTCACCAGCCTTGGCCACGGTTCCGACTCGGCACCGACGTGAGACATGATGATTACGCCAACATCATCGCACACATTAACACCAAGGTTGGAATGTGTGTAGCGGCACGCGTGTCGCGCGCTTTTTTTGCAATTCTTTTGAAGCCGACACGGCTGGCACTACAGAAAATGGGCCTATGCGCGGAACAACGTTTCCAAATTTCAATTCGCCCCTTGGCACTCGTGCGGCAATGTAGTTGCGTGAAAGAACGTACGAAATTTTCCGGCTCCATCCCGGCAGCATATGATCGCTACCTCGGACCTATATTGTTTCAGCCGTATGCCGAGGACCTGGCGGCGCGCGTGCCGGTAAAGAAAACTAGTTCAGTTCTGGAACTGGCCTGCGGCACCGGAATTTTAACCCGTGTGCTGCGCACTTACCTGCCATCGAAGGTGAAACTAATCGCGACGGATTTGAACGAGCCCATGTTCCGGCAGGCCGCAGCCAAGTTTGGCAAGGGCGAGAAAGTGCGATGGTTGGAAGCTGACGCGTCTGATTTGCCGTTCGATGACCGGAAGTTCGACGCAGTTGTGTGCCAGTTCGGAATCATGTTTGTAGCGGACAAGGCTCTCGCGGCTCGCGAAGCCTATCGTGTTCTCAAGCGTAATGGACTTTTGCTTTTTAGCGTGTGGGACGGAATGAAGCACAACAAACTAGGAGAACTCGCACATCGAACTATCGCAAGCTACTTCAAGAAAGATCCTCCCACATTCTATCAGGTTCCTTTTAGTTACCACAATCGAACTGAAATCCGGCGAGTATTAAAGCAAGCTGGCTTTCGGGAGATTAAAACCGAAGTCATCGCCAAGATCGGCCAGGCGAAGCGGGCGGAAGATGTCGCGAAGGGTTTAGTAGAGGGAAACCCTGTGGCGGCGACGATTGCGAAGCGGGACCCCTCATTGCTTCCCGTAATCACCGACGCGGTGACCGCCGCGATTACGCGTCGCTTTGGAAAGCAAAACATTCACGCACCCATGCGGGCAATTGTGGTCCGGGCCCGCATTTAAGAATCTCCAAACCGGTGCAATAAAAAGGTGACGTCTGCAGCCTGTTTGGCTTTATCCCTGCTTCGGCCTTTCCTAGCGTCTTCAGAAACGCCCGCCGCTCTTCCATATGAAGCAACTCCCTAACATACTAACTTTACTGTTTGCAGCTCTATTAACCTCGATCGTTCTCGCGCAAGATCCGCCCAAATCCAGGGCCCAAGCAGAAGCGCTCGTCGCATCGCTGAAGTATCAACAAGGCAGCATCGATCTGCGCCATGGCCTTGCCTCTCTCCAAGTGCCGGATCAGTTCCGTTTCTTGAATGGCGCGGATGCGAACACGATATTAGTTCGATTGTGGAGTAATCCACCGCAATCGCAGCCTCTGGGCATGCTGGTTCCAGCGAATGTTTCGCCACTTAGCCCTGAGTTTTGGGGTGTGATTTTCTCCTATGAAGAAGATGGCTATGTGAAGGATAAAGACGCGGAGAAGATCAATTATGATGAGCTCCTCAAGCAAATGAGAAAGGGAGCGCAAACCGACAATAAGGAGCGGGGAAAACAAGGCTACCCCCCAATTGAGATAGTAGGCTGGGCGGCGCCACCGCGTTACGACCAAAGCGCTCACAAACTTTATTGGGCCAAGGAAGTCCGCTTCGGCAACGAAACGGAAAATACGTTGAACTATAATATTCGCATTCTCGGCCGCCGCGGCGTCCTTGTCCTCAATTCCGTCGCTGGAATGTCTCAGCTACCGGAAATTGAGAGAAACACGCTAGCGATCCTGTCTGCGGTGGAATTCAATTCCGGCAATCGTTACGCCGATTTTAATCCTGCTTCAGGCGACAAAGTTGCCACCTACGGAATCGCTGCGCTTGTTGCCGGCGGGGTGGCGGCCAAACTTGGCTTCTTCAAGGGGTTATGGGTTCTGATTCTCGGAGCGAAAAAATTTATCATCATCGGCATCGCAGCCGGTGCGGCCTGGTTTCGCAAGCTATTTGCCAAAAGAGCATAACGCCAGATAGATTTCCCCCTTTGTCATCCTGAGCGGAGCGCAGCGACGTCGAAAGATCGCTAACTATTCCTCTGAGCCACTGCTTATTTCCCTGTAGACCCAAAATGGCAAAGCGATTTTATCGCGCGCGATGACTTACGAGGTAGCATACGGCATTCTAACTAGCCAGAGATTCCTCGACTACGACTCGGAATGACAGGAGAAACGGGACGTTGCAAAACTTGGGCTTGGAATCAGGAGTTCCAGCCCTGCTATTTCACGACCGCTTCAATCGCGGAAGGATCATCGAGCAGTATCCACTCGATAATGCAAACTGGCAGGCTGCCATTCTTAACCAAATCGTCGTGGAACTGGCCGAGGCGAAAATTCGCACCCATTTTATCGTGATATTTGCCGAGCAAATTCATGATCTGCCATTTGCCGGTGATGTACCAGATTTTCTGCGTTGGCTGCGTTGCAGCGCCAGCGGCTTCGCCTTCGGCCGCTTCGCGATCAAGCCCGCCCGCTTCCATAAAATATTTCACCGCTTGCTCGAACGTCCATTTGCCGGTGTGCAAATTGACGTCCACGCCGATGCGCGCGGCCCGATAACGCGATAGCCGCAAAATTTGTCCCTGCGCCGCCGAGCCTTCCGGATAAAGTCCGGTGCGCATCAACATCTCTTCACCGTATAAGGCCCAGCCTTCGACAAAGACGCCGTTCTGATTTTGCCTCCGAATCTCGTCAGGTAAATGATTCGCGATCGAGAGTTGCATAAAGTGACCGGGGATTCCTTCGTGACCAAGAATCGGCCGCGGATCTTCGATCGCAGCGCGCAGGTAAAAATTCTTCGACTCGGGATTGTAGGTAGGAATGAAGAAAAACCCGACCGGATCCTTGTCGTAAACCCCAGGTGGATTCATGAAGCCGCCCGGGCTGGTCGGTTTGAACGCTTCCGGCAACTGCCGAATCTCAAACTTCCCGAGGTAATCCGGCAAAGTGATAAGTTGATGCGATTTCAGGAAATCGATCATCTCGGCTTCCCGGCTTTCATACGCTTTTAGGAATGCCTCTTGATCGGGTGGAATACTTTTCGCACGGGCCGGATTGGGATCGGCCATGGACGGGTCGAGTAGGACGTGTTTAAGGTAGTAATTGTAGTTGGCCTCGCCCATCGGCGCGAAGTCCACCATCTGTGGCAATTTCTTTTCCAATCTATCGGCAAACCCATGAACGGCGGTGAGCGCGCCGTCGCGTGATTTCGCGAAATCAGCGCGTTCCGCTTCGGATAAATCTTTTGTCAACGGCGCTGTGCTTTCCTTAAAAAGCGGATCGATATTACGCGCCGACTGAATCGCGAGTTGAGCATAGAGTTTCACCGGCTTCTGTAAATTCTTCTCCGCTTCCGCGAACAGTCCTGGCATGGCTTTGAATCGCGCGGCGGCGGAAAGCGCACGGTTTCGGGGAGCATCGTATTCCTTCTTTAGCAGCGAAAAAATCGCGCTGCTGCATTCGCCGACATACGTGAGCGGGTTGGTCTGCTCGAACTTCAGAACACGCTCCCCAAAATCGACTTCTTCGAGTTGCGCGCGAAAGAGCAGCCAATCAATCCGATCATCTTTCGCCCAGCTCTCGGTCTTTATCGCCCGCACTTGATCGAGCAACTTGCGCGCGTGCTGGGCGCGCTCGGCGATCTTGGCGGCCGAATAATCCGTCAGGCGATTATCCCAGGTATGCAGACCCGCCTCGCTACTGGCGACAGGATAATTTTCGTTGCGCCAGCTGTAATAGTCGTCGGCAAGTTTGTGCAACACGGCGGAGTCCGCGGAGGACGCTTTGCTTTCGGTCGTAATGGGCGGCGCGGTTTTTGTAATCAAAGCTTTATTTGAGACATCGGGCCTTTCACGCGGGGAAGACACTTGGCCGAAACACAATTGAATCGAGCCGATGAAGCAGACAAAGAGGAAAAAACGGAAAATCCTTTTCACAGCCAAAGGTTATCCGACACGACGGTGAAAGTTCAAAGAATTCTTCTGAGTTCTGGGGAGCGCAGGCTGCTAGCCAGCTGCGGCCGGCAGCTGGCCGGCCGAAAATGTTTGAAATGTTTTCGGCAAGCTGACGAAAACTGCAGGCTGGCAGCCTGCGCTCCCCAGAACTCAGATCACACCGCCAAGATTCGTGCCGCGCTGAGCTGCATTCGGCCGCACCGGCGCGATTTTCACCACGTACTCCGGATCGTAATCAATCAGCTTCAGCCAATCTTCGGTGATGTCGGTTGGCGGGAAAATATCATTCTCCGCGTATTCGGCGTGGAAGGACATTTGCAAATCTTGCTCGGTGATGCCTTCATCAACTCCGGCCGAAACATCCAAGGGCGTTTTCTTTAAGGTTTCGTCGCGGGATCCCTCGACTTCGCTTGCGCTCCGCTCGGGATGACGGGCAGTTTGATTCGCGATAGCGCGCTTGATCGCCATCCCTTTTGCCCGCTCAACCACCGATGCGATGATGGCGCCGCTGATTAGATCGCCGCGATACAAAACTTCCTTGCGACCGCTGCGCAATGTCACCTCCAAAAATTTATTTTCGTCGCGTCTGGCAAATTGCCAATCCACCAACCGCTCAATTAGCTTTTCAATCGCCGCCCCAATATTGTCGGCTTCTTTAGCCAGCGCGCCGTCGTACGGTAAATCGTTAGTTAAATAAATCCGGTAGATTTCGCGTGCCCCTTCCTTGTTGGGACGGTCGACTTTTATTTTGCGATCGATGCGCCCAGGTCGGAGAATTGCTGGATCAATCAAGTCGGCGCGATTCGATGCCAAAATGATGACGACGTCGTTAAGCGAATCGATCCCGTCCATCTCCGAGCAGAACATCGGCACCAGGGTCGAGAGAATGTTGGAGTAACGCGAGGCGCGCCGCGTTCCGAGAATGCTTTCCGCTTCGTCGATAAAAAGGAATGGCATGAACCCTTCTCGGCGTTTTTCCCGCGCGGTCGCGAAAATTTCGCGCACCATCCTTTCCGATTCGCCTACCCACATATTGAGAATTTCCGGGCCTTTTACGTGCATAAAGTATTCGCGGACGTCCCTCTCGGCGCCGGTCGCTTTATCGCGCAACTGCCGCGTCAAATTATAAGCCGTCGCCTTTCCGATCAGCGTCTTGCCGCACCCGGGCGGTCCGTACAGCAGAAATCCTTTTGGAGTTGCATGGTGAAATTTCTCGAACAAATGCGGATGCAACAATGGCAGCTCGATCGCGTCCTTGATCGCTTCGATAGCTCGCTCCTGTCCGCCGACCTTCGACCAGGGCAATTCCGGCACATTATCGAGATAATGTTCGTGCGAGCCGGGCGCCGACATCATTTCCAGCGCCATGCGATAATTTGAATCCACCCGCACTTCGTCGCCCTGTTTCAACGCCGTTTTCGCCAACTGCGAGGAGCGTTGCAGAACCAGCGATTGCGTCCCGTGTTCATTGCCAACGCGTAGCCGATCGGTTCCGATGACTTCGGTAATTTTCGTGACCGGCCCGGCCGGTTCGAAGCCGAGATCGCCCACAATGACGAATGCTTCGTTCACCAGCACGCGCGTCCCCTTTTTCAACTTCGCTATCGGAATTCGTGGATCGACGTTGCAGTAATAATCCGCCCCGCCTACCACAATGTGCGCGGTCTCCTTGCCGACGTTCCCGAGAAAAGTGCCGATGCGATTGGCCGGTGAGGTCACTTTTTTAATGACTTCCTCGAGCTTCTCGATCGTTTGCCGTGCTTCGACGAAGATTTCTTCGCGCTGGGAAATTTCCATGCGCAGATCGAGCAGCTCGCGCCGCAGGGCGTCGCCGGGCGGGAGTGTCGCGATCAAAAGATCGACGCGATCGAGCAAATCGAATTCCCTTTCTCCCCCGTGCCGCTCGTCACTCATCCGTTTTTCATCCGATTAGACTATACGATGCGCGAGATTGTTCGACAATCCCCGCAGTCGCCTCCTCTTGAAGCATGAAACGGCCCACAACTATTCAACAGCAGGAATCGTTCACCGTTGCGGGGTCAACCTGGCCGATACGACGGAACCAAGAACTCCAGTCTGTGAGACAACCAGGTTCACGACCTGTTTTCGAAACACCGCAGCCCCGAAAACATTCGGGGCTGGCCGACGCAGGTTTAAGCCTGTGTTCCTCCGCCGGCCCGCGATCGACGTGTTAATAGAGCAGCGCCACGACCGTCACGCTTACCGAACATCAGGAAGTGGGTCTGACCTATCGGGTAGCATAGACATGCGTTTCGCGGTGGCTGCGTTGACAAAATCCAAGCTGAATGCTATCGGTCGCGCAACTTTACTCTCGTCCCTTGACGGTAAAGTAGGATAAAGTTCAATAGTTCGTTATCTATGTTACTGAACAGTCAGGTCCTGGTGCTTAACCGTCTCTGGCAGGCAGTGAACATCTGCTCGGCACGCCGGGCTTTTGCCCTGGTCTATGCCGGACATGCCCAGGTCGTGGCCACTGATGGCGCAAATAATTTCCTGACTCACGACTTCGACAGTTGGCGCGATTTTTCCGCGCAATCGCCGGAGGCTGAGATGGTAACCACGATTTCGTGGAAGATCCGTGTCCCACGCGTAATCGTCCTGCTGCTGTTCGATCGATTGCCAAAAAAGGAAGTGAAGTTCACCCGGCATAACGTTTTCGAACGGGACAAGAATACCTGCCAGTATTGCGGACATGTCTTCGAGCGGAGCGAGCTGAATCTGGATCACGTCTTGCCGCGAGACCGCGGCGGCCTAACGACATGGGAGAATGTGGTTTGCTCCTGCATCGAGTGTAACACCCGCAAGGGCAACCGGCTCCCGCACGAGGCGCACATGACGCTGATCCGTAAGCCGAAGCGGCCGAAATGGCGGCCATTTGTGCAGGTGACGTTCACGACGCAACAGCATGAAAGCTGGCGGCATTTCGTCGATCTTGCGTACTGGAACGTTGAGTTGAGCGATTGAGGTCCTTAAAACGTTAAAAAGGTTAAATTGTTAAAACGAATTCATCCAATTTAAGATTTAACGGCTCAACGCGTCAAAAATCGGCTGCGGATAGACGCCCAATAAGAACGTTCCCGCGATCATCGCTATGATCGCGACCCGAGTCAGTGGGCTGACGACAATTTTGTCGGCCGAAGGCGGAGGCACATCCCAGTAAATCGCGCGCACCACTTTGAAGTAATAGTAGAAGCCGGCGCCCACCGTGATGACGGCGACGACAACGAGCCCGAAATGTTGGGCAGAAACGGCCGCGTCGAAGACAAGAAACTTGCCGAGAAATCCGGCAGTGAAAGGCACACCGGCGAGCGAAGCCATAGCCACCAGCATGGCGAAGGCGAGAAAGGGTGAACGTTGGGAAAGTCCGGCGAAACTTTCCAGTTGATCACCTCCGCGCTGGCTAACGAGAACCAGGACAGCGAAACTCAACAATGTCATTAGCAGATAAGCCACGAGATAAAAGGCAACGGCGCGCCCGGAAAACGAGACTACCGCCACGAGGAGATAACCAGCGTGCGCAATGCTTGAATAAGCGAGTAGTCGCTTGACGTTCGTTTGCGGCAGCGCAGCGAGGTTGCCGTAGATAAGAGTGAGGACGGCGATCGCAATGAGTAAAGTGCGCATTTGCGGCAGAATCAGAAATGGCTCGAGCACGCGCAGAAGAACAATGAACCCGGCGGCTTTCGAACCGACCGACAGGTAGGCTGTTACCGGGGTAGGCGCGCCCTGGTAAACATCTGCTACCCAAATATGAAACGGGACGGCGGCGATTTTGAAGCCGAGTGCGACGATGACGAGGACGCCGCCGAAAAGAGCAGCGTTGTGCTCAAGGCCCGGCCGGGAAAATACCGTCGTAATTTTTTGCAGATTGGTTTCACCAGTTGCTCCAAAGATCCAGGTGATCCCGTAAACGAGAAAACCCGTCGCGACCGCACTGAGAACCAAATATTTCACGCCGGCTTCCAGCGAGGCTGGATTACGACGAGTAAAGCCAACCAGGACATAGAAGGAAATTGTAACCAGCTCTAACGAAACAAAAATCAACACAAAATCGATGGCGGAAGCCATCCACATCAGTCCGGCGCAGGTGAACAGTGGGAGCGTGAAAAATTCGCCGAGACCGGCCTGCGGTGTCGCGCCCTGAACGCCGATCGAGATCGAGGGTGCGAAATCGAGCATCATCACCAGCACGCCCGCAGTGGTGGCGAGGGCGATTCGTTTAAAGAAAAGCGAGAGCGCGTCGGCGGAGTAGAAGGCCCAGAGCGGAGCCGACGCGGTGGACGACTGAGGCGCGACAAAGAAGGTAGCGATGAAAATCACCGCCAGGCCGAACAAGGCGGTATAGCCGAGCACACGGCGGTCGAGTTGGGAAGCGAAAGATTCGACCAATAGAATAATGGTGCCCAGGACAATTACTGCAACTTCGAGATAAGGCGCTGAAATCATGGGCTCGCGGTGAAGTAATTACGGAAGGCGGGGGCGATTCTTTGCACCGCAATTTGAGGGAAAAATCCGAACAGGATTGACGCCGCAACGAGTAACGCGATGGGAAAACGAAAGCCGGAACGAATATCGGCGATTGCGATCCCAGATTCAGCGGGGCTGCCGAAAAAGGTGCGGCGATAGGCGCGCAACATGTAAATCGCCGAAATCACCACGCCCCAAAGCGCGAGAAGTGTCGCCCATTGGAAGATATGAAAGTGTTGATAATCGAACCCATTTCGAAAAGCGCCGAAAACGACCATGATTTCGGCCGCGAAATTCGAAAACCCCGGCAGCCCGATGGCGGCGAATACGCCAAGACCGAAGGCGAACGCCGCCAGCGGCATTTGTTTTGCCAGACCACCCATCGCCTCAAAGTCGAGTGAGGAAACGCGTTTACGAATTTCCCCGGTAATGGCGAAAAGGAGAGCGATGGAGAGACCGTGCGCGAACATCAAAATCGCCGCGCCGGTAGTGCCGAGGATATTCGCGCTGGCGATGCCGAGAAAAATGTAGCCCATGTGCATGACGCTGGAATAACCGAGCATCCAATCGAGCCGTCGTTGCGCGATCGTGACCAGGCCAATGTAAATAATATTCGCCAGCAGAAGAAGCAGGAGCAATCCCGACCAGTGCCGTGCACCGTCAGGCAGGAGCGGCAAGGCAAGGCGGAGCAATCCGTAGAGTCCAAATTTCTTCAAAACTCCCGCGTGTAACATCGCCGCTGGCGCCGGGGCAGAGGCATACGCTTCGGGTGCCCAAGTATGGAACGGAACTAACGAGATTAATATTCCAAAGCCGATCAGGAGGACGAGGTAAATAGAGGATTGCATGACCGGCGCAATCTCGCCGGCGGAAGCGGCGGCTTGCAGGACTCGAAGATCGAGGCTGCGTGCGCTCGAAGGCACCGCGCGATAGAGCATGATCAAGCCGACCAGCAGGATGACACTTCCGAGCGCAAGGTAGATCGTCACCTTCCAGGCGGCGGCGCGCCGATTGCCCGTCCCCCAAATACCAATGAGCAGGAAAGTGGGAATCAATGCCAGCTCGTGAAAGGCGTAGAAGAAAAACAAGTTGAGCGAAGCGAAAGCGCCGATGGCGCCGCCGGCAATGAGGAGCAGGCAAGCGTAGAACGCGTTCTCATGATGCCCGATTTCACCGGTAAACCAGACCGCGGCGAGGAGGACAATCGCGCCGAGTAAAATCATGACAAG
>QHPP01000332.1 GCA_003219125.1 Verrucomicrobiota bacterium | reverse complement strand
TACGAATGTGGCTCATGCTCGCGGCAATGCTGCGTCTCGATGGTAAGATGAACCAGCTCTTCGTGCTCTCGAAGCAGCTCGCGGTATTCACCAGAGCTTCTTGGTTCATGCGCAACGATCGAGACGATGGCGGCGAACTTTCCGGTTCCAACCTGCCAGACGTGCAAATCAGTTACGAGTGAATCGCCATCACTTTCCACGGCGCGTCGGATTTCCTCCGGCAGATGTGATGACGGTGGGGTCCGATCAAGCAGAATTCCGCTGGTATCGCGCAATAGGGCGTAAGCCCAGGAAAAAACAACGCCGCTGCCCACGATTCCTATGATTGGATCGAGCCAGGACCAACCAGCAAACTTGCCGCCGGTCAGCGCGACGATGGCGAGAACGCTGGTGAACGCATCGGCCAGCACATGAACGTAAGCGGCGCGTAAATTCAAATCATGCCGGTGATCTCCTGCATGACCGTGACCATCGTGATGGTGATGATGCGAATCGCCTTTCAGCAGAAGTGCGCAACTCAAATTCACCAGCAATCCAAGTGAGGCGATACCAATCGCTTCATTAAAATGAATGGTTAACGGAACGAACAAACGGTGCGCCGATTCGCCCGCCATGAGTAGCGCGATCATTGCCAGCACGACTGCACTCGAGAAACCGCCGAGAACCCCGATTTTTCCGGTGCCGAAAGTGAACTGCGCGTTGGAGGAATGCTTGCGGGAGAGATAGTAGGCCATCGCGGTGATAAGAAACGCGATCACATGAGTGCTCATGTGCCAGCCATCGGCCAACAGTGCCATCGAATGCGACGCCAAGCCGAACGCGATCTCGAGCACCATCATCACCGCGGTGATGCCGATCACGATGCGGGTGCGTCGTTCTGCGCCGGAGAAATCAGGAACGAAATTGTGCGTATGGCGAAAAGGCGAATGATCCTGATCTGACCGATGCATGGTGAAGAGATAAAGGGGTTCGTGACATCGGCAAGCTTCCCAACGGCTCATCTCGGTTGCCGGCTTGAGTTATTCTTGTTACGTCCGGTGGAAGTGTCGAACAAAGCAGCGCCAACCTCTAAGAAGAATTTTGTCCGACGTTTCTTTTCGGTTCTGGGACCGGGATTGATCACCGGTGCGGCGGACGATGATCCGTCCGGCATTGCCACTTATTCGATCGCCGGCGCGCAGATGGGCACCTCGCTTTTGTGGACCGCGCTCATTACCTGGCCCCTCATGGGTTGCGTGCAATTTATGTGCGCGCGAATTGGGATGGTCACAGGGACGGGCTTGGCGGCCATGTTAAAACAGAAGTTTCCAAGATGGGTTCTTGTCATTTTTGCGCTGGCTCTTTTTGCGGCGAACACAATCAATGTCGGATCCGACTTGGCCGGTATGTCGGATGCCGCAGAGATGCTTACCGGTTTCAATTCACATTGGCTCGTCGTGCTCTTCGGCATCGCGATCGCCTTTTCAACAGTCTATTTCCGCTATTTTCAGATCGCTAAGGCTTTGAAATGGTTGGCGCTCTTTCTCTTTGCTTATGTCGTGACGGCTTTTGTTGTCCAACCAGATTGGCGCGCCGTTCTGCGCGACACGTTCATCCCTTCGTGGCCGAAGGGGCACGACGCATGGCAGAGTTTCGTGGCGATCCTCGGGACCACGATCAGTCCCTACCTGTTTTTCTGGCAGGCTTCAGAGGAAGTGGAGGAAGAGAAGGCGATGGGTCGCCGAATGCTGCGGCAGCGCGAAGGCGCGACGGGGCAGGAAATCGACAATCGAAAACTCGATGTCGGAGTCGGCACATTTTTCTCTAACATAGTGATGTATTTCATCATCCTCACCTGCGCGCTGACGCTACACGCGCACGGCATGCGAGACATCGAAACCTCAAAGCAAGCCGCCGAAGCGCTCAAGCCACTGGCTCGCTCGCCTATATGCTTTACACCGTCGGTTCTAATCGGTGTCGGGTTTCTCGCTATTCCCACGCTTACCGGCTCTTCCGCTTACGCTTTCGCGGAGACATTTCATTGGCGAGAAGGCTTGGATCTTCCCTTCAAGTCGGCGCACTATTTTTACGGCGTCGTGATCCTCTCCGCTCTGCTGGGCATCGGCATGGATTTCGCCGGAATCAATCCGATAAAAGCACTTTTCTGGACCGCGATCCTCAACGGCTTGCTCGCGCCATTCTTGCTCGTCGGCATTCTGATCGTGGTGTCGGATCGCAAGCTGATGCAGAACCAGCCGAGCTCATGGTTGTCGCGCATTGTCGTCGGAATCACAGCTTTGGTGATGTTCGGAGCGGCAATCGCCATGTTTGTATTGTAGCGTTTTTTGCAGCAAAGAGTGCGAACGGAAGAACGCTCATAATTCGATAAATCCGCGTCATCGTCGAAGTGTTCAAGGCCGGTTAACTACTTCGCACTTTTCACTATCTCCTTCCCTCCAGTCTTGCCCCAAAGATGAAAGGTGTA
>QHPP01000038.1 GCA_003219125.1 Verrucomicrobiota bacterium | reverse complement strand
GGGACCCAGTTTAATATCGGTGCCTCGTCCGGCCATGTTGGTTGAAATGGTCACCGTCCCGGGCTGGCCCGCGCGCGCTACGATCTCCGCCTCCTGCATGTGAAACTTCGCGTTCAACACATTGTGGGGGATCTTTTCGCGCTTGAGCATTCGCGAAAGCAACTCGCTGGCTTCGACACTCACCGTCCCGACCAGGACCGGCTGTGCCTTGGCGTGGCATTCCTTAATCTCGTTAATGACGGCGTTGTATTTCTCTCGCCGCGTTTTGTAGATACGATCGTTCGAATCCTTCCGCGCCACCGGTCGATTTGTCGGAATCACCGCGACATCCAGTTTGTAGATATCGTGAAACTCGTTCGCTTCTGTCTCCGCCGTCCCTGTCATGCCGGCCAGCTTTTGATAAAGACGGAAATAATTCTGGATGGTAATCGTCGCGAGGGTTTGCGTTTCGCGATCAATTTGGACGCCTTCCTTCGCCTCCACCGCCTGATGCAACCCGTCGCTCCAGCGGCGTCCCGGCATCTTGCGGCCGGTATATTCATCGACAATTACGACCTTGTTTTCTTCGACCACATACTGCACGTCCTTTTCAAACAGGCAGTAGGCGCGCAGCAGTTGTGAGATGTTGTGAATCCGCTCCGCTTGGGTGTCGCAAAGCTGTTGCCGTTGCGCTTTTTGTTTTTCCTTCTCTTCGCCGCTCAGCGCCTCATCCAGATCGATTTCCGTGAACTCGCTGATTAAATCCGGCAGCACAAATGCATTTGGATCGTCCGGGTTCATGAACGACCGCCCCTGTTCGGATAAGTCGGCCTCCTGCGATTTTTCGTCGATAGTGAAGAACAACTCCTCTTTCAGCGCAAACAGTTCGTCCTTGCGCGTTTCCTGATAAAACGACAGCTCGGCCTTGTCGATCGCCCTGCGCTTTTCCGGATCTTCCATCATACGCAACAACTGTTTGTTGCGCGGTTGGCCGAGTTTCACTTTGAACATCAGCAATCCGCCCTCTTCCAGATTGCCAGCATCGAATGCCTCTTTGGCTTCGGTCGCGATGCGATTGCAGAGCATGGTTTGCTTCCGCACCACTTGTTCGACCAACGGCTTCCATTTGTCGTATTGATGCGTCGAGATCGTTGCCGGACCGCTGATGATCAGCGGCGTGCGAGCTTCGTCGATGAGAATCGAATCAACTTCGTCGACAATGGCGTAGTTATAGCCGCGCTGGACCTGTTGCTCGCGCGTCGTCGCCATTCCGTTGTCGCGCAGATAATCGAATCCGAACTCCGAGTTTGTACCGTAGGTAATGTCGCAGGCATATTGCTGGCGCCGAACGCTCGGTTCCTGATCGTGTTGAATACAACCGACGGTGAGTCCGAGAAAGCTATAGAGCTGGCCCATCCACTCGGCGTCGCGTCGCGCCAGGTAATCGTTCACCGTGACCAAATGCGCGCCGCGTCCGGTCAGCGCGTTTAAATAAAGCGGCAGAGTCGCGACCAGGGTCTTGCCTTCGCCGGTCGCCATCTCGGAAATTTTGCCGCGGTGCAATACGATTCCGCCGATGAGCTGGACATCGAAGTGCACCATTTCCCATTTCATCGGCTGATCGCAGACGGTGAAAGTGTGCCCACGCTCCGTTAGCCGGCGCGCCGCATTTTTCACAACCGCGAACGCTTCCGGCAAAATCTCATCGAGCCGTTTCCACTGCTCCTCTTGTGTGAGTAGTTTGGCCAAGTCCTCCTTCCAACTCGCAGTCAGTCCACGCAGTTCGTCCTCAGAGAAACTCTGAAACTCCTTTTCCAACTCGTTGATCTGGCGGACGATCGGCGCCATTCGCCTGATCTCGCGCTGATTTTTCGAGCCTAAAATTTTCTTTAAAATCCAACCGACCATTTCGTTTTCACTATCGTCGAGATTCGGCGACTTGTCATTCAGCGAAGGCAGGGCTCTCAACGCGTTAACCTTAAGGATTCGCCGCGATCCCTCGACTTGCGCCTTCCCTGGGCAACCTGCACGATGAGCCACTCGACATGACAGAGGCTGCCGCTAACATCGCGCCATGAAGAAAATCATTGCGACTCCCGACGCGCCCGCCGCAATCGGGCCCTACTCACAGGCAATTCGGTTCGGCAATTTAATATTCTGCAGTGGCCAAATTCCGCTTGAACCGAAAAGTGGCCAGATGGTATCGGATGACATCGCTGACCAAACCCGGCGCGTGTTGGATAACATCAGCGGCCTTTTGAAATCTGAAGGCCTTTCCTTAGGCGACGTTTTGAAAACGACCATCTTTCTGACCGATCTCGGCAATTTCCAAATCGTGAACGAAATCTATGGCTCTTATTTCAGCAATCAGCCACCGGCTCGCTCAACGGTGCAGGTTTCGGCATTGCCGAAAGGCGCGAAAGTCGAGATCGAAGTGATCGCATGCGCAAATGGCGGCGGGACCGCCAGCGATACTTCCGGCTAGCTATTCCAACGGCAGCTCGATTCGTTCGTCCTCGCGCACAGTAAGATGATTCTTGTCGATCATGCGCGCGCAGGTGTTCCAGCGCAGCAAGGCATCGTCATTTCCGGCGGGACGAACCGCTTCCGCCTTTTCGAACCAATCCATCGCTTCACGGAATCCCTCGTAAGCCTGATGACCACAACCGGGCGCCCCGCGCGCGAGCTGTGCTTTGGCCCGGCGCTCCGCCAGGATTCCGCGGTAATAGGCATGCTCGTACTCGCCTCTGATTCGCGTTAGAATTTGTTTGGCTTGGGTATCGCTCACCCCATAGCTCTTGCTGAAACGATCCGTCACGGCCAGCAACAACATAATCAGCGCCTGCTGGTTTTCCGGCTCTGCCGTCAAAATATCGAGGCAAATGCTCTCCGCTTCCGCGGGCTCGTTCAGCAGACGGTAGCGTTCGGCTTTCTCTAGCGCGCCCGGGATCGCATTCTTTGAGAGTGTTTTCAACTCAGACATGCTTTGTTACGTGGTCACCGATTTTAACAGCGTAATAGTTTTAACGTTTTATTTTCTTTTTCCTCCAAATCCATCCCAGCGGATCATAAAACTCGTCCACCACTCGTTCTTTCAAAGGAATAATCCCGTTGTCCGTGATTTGAATCTCCTCCGGACAAACCTTGGTACAACATTTCGTGATGTTGCAGTAGCCAATCCCGTGGGCTTCACGCAGCTCCCCCAGCCGATCTTCGGTATCGAGCGGGTGCATCTCCAGCGCGGCCGCGTAAATCAAAAAGCGCGGCCCGATAAAGCGATCGTGCATCTGATGATCGCGTAAAACGTGACAGACATCCTGGCAAAGGAAACACTCGATACATTTTCGGAATTCCTGCACTCGATCGATATCTTCCTGTTGCATTCGCCAGGTGCCATCCGGCGCATCGGGGGGGCGCGGTTTAAATTTCTTAATCTGCTTTTTCACCCGAAAATTCCAAGACACATTGGTGATCAAATCTTTCAAGACTGGGAATGCTTTCATCGGCTCAATCGTGATGGGCCGATCCAGCGGCAGATCGCTCAGCCGCGTCATGCACATGAGCTTCGGCATCCCGTTTACTTCCGCCGAACACGAGCCGCACTTGCCCGCCTTGCAGTTCCAGCGACAAGCCAGATCGTTAGCTTGCATCGCCTGAATCTGATTTACGGCATCCAGCACCACCATTCCTTCGGAAACTTCGGTGGTGTAACCGTGGAACTGGCCGCCTTTGGTGTCACCGCGCCAAATTTTGAACGTTGCGTTCATTCGTTGAAGCGTTGAAGGGATGAAGCGTTGAAGGGGCGGAGGAGCAGGGCCTCCAACTCATCGTCATCGGGATCATAATCCGATGGCCCTTCCTGGACGCGGGAAGGATCGCTTGCGACGCGACCGCGAAGAAAACGAATGTAGCCATTCATCAGCTTGTGAACGCGCCAACCTTCTTCCTTGAGTTTCCCGATTTCCGTTAAAGTCAGATACAGCTCATCTTCGCAGACATTGAGGTCATCAAGCAACTCCTCCAAGGACCCGCGTGCCTGCAATATGAATTTGATCTGCTCGAGAAAGTGGAATCGCCCATGTCCCTCCGCGATATTATTTGTAAGCGAAACGGCGGCGCGCCGGATCTGATTTCCGAGCGCGAATTTTTCCTCTTCCGGCAGTCGCTTTGCGACGCGATACATCGCTTTCCGAAATTCGCGCGCGACTTGATACACTTCCAAATCTTCGAACGTCTTATACTGCTGTGTTTGGTTTTCTGTTCGCTTCATCGCTTCAACCGTTCAACCGTTACCTCATTTCCTCAATCACTTGTTTGAGATAATCCGGCATTTCCGGCAAGGCCTCCAATCGGATTTGCATCGAGCCATCGGGCGCTTTCGAAATCATGGTGTTTACTTTGGCAAACCGCTCCTCCTTGTTCGGATAATCTTCGCGAAATTGCGCGCCACGGCTTTCGTGCCGCTCGAGCGCCGCCTGGGTTATTGCTTCCGAAACGATCAGCAGATTTTTTAAATCAAGTGCAGTATGCCAACCGGGATTGAATTCACGATGCCCGCTGACGCCGACGCGATTAGTCCGTTCCCAAAATTTCTTCAAGTGATCGAGAGCGGTCTTCATTTCCATCTCATTGCGAACGATACCAACATTGTTCTGCATCATTTCCTGCAAATCCTTCTGCACTTGGTAAGGATTCTCCCCGTCGTCTCGCTCAAATGGCGCAACTGCTTCGCGCGCGATTATCTCGATTGCTTCATTGTCAGTTCTACCGTGCTGATTTTCTTTCGCGAATTTGGCGGCGAATTCCCCGGCCCGTTTCCCAAAGACGACGATATCGGATAGGGAATTGCCGCCGAGGCGATTGGCGCCATTAATACCTGCAGCACATTCACCGGCGGCGAATAAGCCGAGCACGCGCGACATTTGCGTGTCAGGATCAACATGAATTCCACCCATGGCGTAGTGCGTCGTCGGTCCGACTTCCATCGGTTGCTCGGTAATGTCGATGTCAGCCAATTGCTTGAATTGGTGATACATGCTCGGCAATTTACGCTTAATGTATTCGGCCGCGTTCGGAAGCTTTTCTTTGATCCACGCGATATCGAGATACACACCGCCGTGCGGAGTCCCCCTGCCCTCCTTGATCTCGCGCACGATGCAGCGCGCGACGTGGTCGCGCGTCAACAGCTCCGGCGGGCGCCGCGCGTTCTTGTCGCCCTGACAATAGCGCCAGCCCTCTTCTGCGTTGTCAGCGGTTTGCGCGCGATAGTTTTCCGGGATCGAATCGAACATGAAGCGCTTCCCTTCGTTGTTCGTTAGGATTCCGCCTTCTCCGCGTACTCCTTCGGTCACTAAAATTCCCATCACGCTTGGCGGCCAGATCATTCCAGTGGGATGAAATTGCACGAACTCCATGTCGATTAATTCCGCTCCTGCTTCGTAGCCCAGTGCCAGACCATCGCCGGTCGATTCCCAACTGTTGCTCGTGATTTTGTAAGCACGGCCGATCCCGCCAGTCGCGAGCACGATGGCTTTTGCGCGAAAAATTTTGAATCGTCCGCGCTCGCGTTCATAAGCGAAAGCACCAGTCGCACGATCGCCATCTTTGAGGAGCGAGAGAACGGTATGTTCCATATAAACCTCGATCCCTTGATGCACCCCATGGTCTTGCAACGTCCGAATCATCTCGAGGCCGGTTCGATCGCCGACGTGCGCGAGCCGCGGATATTTATGACCACCAAAATTCCGCTGTAGAATCCGACCATCCTTTGTTCGATCGAAGACTGCGCCCCAAGCTTCGAGCTCGCGCACGCGATCGGGCGCTTCCTTGGCGTGCAACTCGGCCATGCGCCATTGATTGACATACTGGCCACCGCGCATGGTATCGGCGAAATGCACCTTCCAATTGTCGCGATCGTCGACGTTGCCAAGCGCGGCCGCAATGCCGCCTTCGGCCATGACCGTGTGCGCTTTGCCGAGAAGCGATTTGCAGATCAGTCCGACCGAAACCCCCGCCACTGACGCCTCGATGGCCGCGCGCAAGCCAGCACCGCCAGCGCCGATCACCAAGACATCGTGCTGAAAGGTTTCGTAATCGGCCATGCGTCGAAGGAGCGTTAAAGCATCGAACTTCTAAATGCCAACCTTAAGATGCTCAAGCATTGACGCGGTGGAACACGGGAAGACAGGCCTCGCATCGGCCTGAGCCTGTCGAACAGCCGACCTGTCTTCCGCACGATAAAGGCTGGCAGCGTGTGTGGCGCAATGGAGATCCGTGTTCGTACAACTTAGGACAGTACCTAAATTATTCTCGACCTAACCGATCAACTCAAGCAAGACAGCTGCAAGCGCGTTCGTCATCGAAGATGAATTTGCCGCGGAAAGAAAATCGTAATTGAAAAATGGAGGCTGCAAAAATGAACGGAACTATCGATATCACAGGCACGGTTGCCGATACGCTCAGGCGCAATTGGTGGCTGCTGGCCTTGCGCGGTTTGGCTGCGGTAGTCTTCGGGGTGCTGGCGTTTGTCTGGCCCGGCGCCACTTTGATCACACTGGTCTGGCTATTCGGCGCATTCGCGCTGGTGAACGGATTTCTATCCTTAGCGGTCGCGGCCAAAGCTCCAAAAGGCTACCCTCGATTGGGCAGCCTAATTCTTGGTGGATTGCTTGGCATCCTCGCCGGGCTGCTCGCCTTCGTCATGCCCGGCATCACTGCCATCGGCCTACTCATTTTGATCGCCTGCTGGGCAATGGTGACCGGGATTTTGGAGATCGTCGCCGCGATCAAATTGCGCAAGCTAATCAACAATGAATGGTTGCTTGTGTTGGCCGGGATTGCTTCGGTTGCTTTTGGAGTTGTGCTATTGCTTCAACCGGCTGCAGGCGTCTTGATCTTGATTTGGTGGGTCGGAGCGTACGCACTCCTTTTCGGAATTCTGTTGGTCGTCCTCGCTTTCCGAATGCGCAGACTGGGTAAGAGGTTTGTCAGTCCCTAAATGAGACGGAAGTCGTGCCAGATGCCCATCGAGCACAGGCGAACATAAAGATCGGAGAAGCCGACCCAGAACAGACTCATCCATGCCCAAAGCATGTGGCGGCGGTTGAGACAAGTGACGCAGCGATAAGCCTGGTAGCATGCCGGCGCGCGTGAAAGCTGGTCGCGAAATCCACCAATCAAATGCCGGAGCGAATGGCAGCCAAAGGTATAACCGCCAAGTAAAACGACGTTAATAGCCAAAACGATTGTACCGAGACCAACACCAAAGGAAGTTTTACCGGCCGGATCGATAAACCAGAGCGCCTTCCAAACGTCGATCGTCAGAATGATGATAAAGACGAGCGCGAGATAAAGAAAGTAGCGATGGACGTTCTGCATGATAAGCGGAAAGGAACGTTCGCCTAAATAAGTCTTGCGCGGCTCGCCTACGGTACAGGCCGGCGGGTCGGCCCAGAAGGCTTTGTAGTAGGCACCCCTATAATAATAGCAGGTGAGCCGAAACCCGCCGGGCGCCCACAAAATCAAGAGCGCGGGAGAGAATAAAAGCCAGCCCGGCCACCAGCTCGGTTTTGGCCCGAACCAGCTATGGGGCGAACTGCCAAAAATTTCC
>QHPP01000037.1 GCA_003219125.1 Verrucomicrobiota bacterium | reverse complement strand
GCGGAGAAACTAATGTAACCTATTCTTCTCCTTCAAAATAATCGACCTCCGTTCCTTTCACGATCACTTCGGCGCTACCTTCTTTCATTACCGCAAACTTTCCACTGTCCGGGTAGTAACAGGAATCTCCCCGTGGATTATCCGCGATGACGTAGTAAACAAAGTCTTCTTCGCCTGCGTTAGCGAGCTGATGCGCTTCACCCGGCCCAAAGAAAAATGCGTCGCCCGCGGTCACAATTGTCGATCCATCTTTATCGCGAATGCTCCCCTTCCCGGATACCACCAGATAAAGCTCCGACTCGGCTGAGTGCGAATGATAAGGACAAAGCGTTTTCCCTTTTGGAATTCGCACCAGGGTCAGATCAAACGGATGTCGCTTCGTCAAATCGAGAGATTCCGGATCCCGCCCGAGCGCGACTGATATCTCTTTCATTCTGCGGCCAAACTTTTCTTTCGGCGATTGCCGCACCCGCTCTTCAATATTTTTCAGATTCACTTTGCGCATAAATCATTACCAGCTCCGGCCGTTAACGCCTTCGAGCATATCTGCAAAATTTTTGATTCGATTCGTGTGTTACAGTTTCCATTTCTTCGGCAGCTTTTGCTTTAACTCTTCGACCGGGGCGAAGAGATCGCCCATTTTTTCCATGCGCGATAGTGTTTTGTCAGAGCGAAATTTTAGCAAATCGGCCTTTTTCTTTTTCAAACAGTTCGCCACTTCGTCCCACGTGACTGGAGTGGAGACAGTCGGCTCTTCCTTGGCGCGCAAACTGTACACGCAGATTGTTGTTTTGTGTTCGTCGTTCTGGCTCCAATCGACAAATACTTTTCCTTTGCGCAGCGCTTTCGACATGTTCGAAGTAACAAGATTGCCATGTTCGCCTTCCAAATGTTGGGCGAGAGCGCGCGACAAATCCTTGGTTTGGTCGAAAGTAGCCGGCGTATTCAGCGGCACATAAACTTGCAGACCCTTCGATCCGCTTGTTTTGGCAAACGCTTTCAATTTCATTTTGTTTAGTAAATCGCGCAGCCAAAGCCCGACCTGGCAGCATTGCACAATTTCGGCTGGCGCACCTGGATCGAGATCGAATACCATCATCGTTGGCCGCGCCACGTCCTTCTTTTTTGCTAACGAGGTGTGTAACTCGAGATCGGCAAGATTCGCCGCCCAGACCAGCGTGGGCAAGTCCTGCGCCAGACAGTAGTGCATTACCCGATTATTGCCCTCACTCCAAACCTTCGCTGTCTGCACCCACTTCGGCCGATGCGACGGACAATTTTTTTCGTAAAAGAATTCTGCATCCACTCCGTTGGGATAACGCTTCATCGTCAGGGGTCGATCGCGAAGATGCGGCAGAAGAACCGGCGCGATCCGGATGTAGTAATCGATCACCTGGCCTTTGGTGAACCCGACCTTCGGGTAGAGAACCTTATTCAAGTTCGAAACCGCGAGCTTTTTACCTTCAACGATGAGTTCAGCTTTTTCTGGCATTGCAGCAAACGTTCAACGCTCAACGCTCAACGTCCAATATCGAATTGCAGATCGCCGGTCGCGCCTTTGGCCGGGGAGCGCAGGCTGCTAGCCTGCAGTCGTCCGCAGCTTGCCGACGACATCTTGTTTCGGGGTAGCGCACGCCTCTCGCGTGCTGGTTTTGGCGTCGCGCCGAAACAGTCTTTCCGAGAAGTCGGCGATGACGGCACTTCATCGCCAAAACGCGAGACGCACGCGCTATCCGGCGGAACAAGAACAGGCCTGCGCTCCCCAACCAGATTACGCAAAAAATCGCTCCGGCGTCAGCAACGGTTGCGGTTTACAAATGCGAGCCACGCAATGTTCCCAAGTCTCGTGCCCGCTCAGGATTTCGATTTCCACCCGCAAGAAAAAGATCGGAACTTCTGTCTTTGCCAGCAAGGGAAACCGGACTGCGTCTTTCTCAGTTGTCACCACCATTTCCAGGTCACGGCGAATACATCGATTAATGAAGCTTTGCAGTTCCGCCTCGGTGTAACGATGGTGATCAATGTAACGCTTGGCGATTTCGATCCTGGCGCCGAGTTTGCGCAAGCCGTCTTCGAAGCTATCGGGCGCGGCGATCGCGCAAATGGAGCCGATGAAAGTGCCGTGTAATTTTTCCAGCGGCGCAATTTCCCCCGTCACGACATTTTGCAGATGCAACGCTTTGTGCGCGCACTCGATAATTTCCGCGATGCGATTGTAACGTCGAATTCGTTTAATCAATCCTTCGTTTGATTCGCCGGTACTCTTGGTAATGAAGACGTAACTCGCCCGCCGCAGATTGCGCGGCGGTTCACGCAAGGTTCCGCGCGGCAACAGAAATTCATTTCCAAACGGCGCCTGTCGATCAACCAGCACAATGTCGAGCCGATGCTTGAGATGAAGATATTGCAGACCGTCGTCGAGCAGCAACGTGTCGGCGTTCATTTTTTCAATCGCGAACAACCCGCTCTTTACCCGGTCTTTGTCTACCAGGACAGCGACGTTTTTCAAGTTGTGCGCCAGCATGTAAGGCTCGTCCCCGGCGGTAAGAGAATCGAGCAAAAGTGATTTTCCGTCGGAGACGATACGCGGCGGATCGGGATTATCGCCGCATAATTTCGCCAGCAAACTGCGTTTGCTCGGTCGCGGCACACTTTTGTAACCACGACTGAGAATGGCAACATGGCGCCCGCCTTTTTGCATAGCGCGGGCAAATTTTTCCACGATCGGAGTTTTTCCCGTGCCGCCGACGGTGAGATTACCGATGCTGATGACGAGACAGCCGAGGGCGCGTTCACGGAAAATGCGTTTGCGATAAAGGAATAGTCGGAATTGAACCAGCCGTTCGTAAATGAGCGACAGCAAATAAAGAACTGAGCGCAAAAGAGCCGCCCGAACTCCACCGCGCCGTTCTAAAATTACGTCGATCGCAAATTGTTCGAGGTTTTCTCGAGAGCGGCTCATGGAATTTTTGATGTCGGATTTTTGATTTCGGATTTCAAAATCTGGGCGCCTTCATTGTCGGCCCGGGCAATGATGATGCCTGCGTCTTTCTGCCGCGACGCGCGCATCATGGCGCCGGCGATTTTTCTGGGATTGCGCATGGTGATGGCACAAATGACGGAACCTGACCCGCTTAAAAAGGCGCCGAGTGCGCCTGCCGTTTCTGCTGAGCGAATGGTGCCCTCAAGAAACGGGACTAACTTTTTTCGGAACGGTTGATGGAGATAATCGACAAAACATCCACGCAGTTTTTCGTAATCACGCGTCGCGAACGCAGTCGCGATGGCCGCAGCATTTGCGATGTTTTGCAGCGCGTCCGTCCGCGAAACCTTGGAGGGCAATAGCCGGCGCGCTTCGTTCGTCGCGATCTGGAAATTTGGAATGAGCAAAACGAAAGCAAGCTGCGGAGATACGTTGAAGTGCTGCACCTCTGCGCCGCGGACGAGAGTGAATCCGCCGAAGCTCGCGGGTGCACTGTTGTCCGGGTGACCTTCCAATTCGGCGCACAGCGTAAACAAATCGTGGCGGGTGAGATTTGTCCGCGCAATTTTATTCAAGGCATGAAGCACTCCGAGGCGCACCGTTACGCTGCTGCCAAGCCCGCGAGCAATTGGAATCTTGCCCTTAATATCGCAGGCAAACTCAAAGGCCTTGCATTCTGTGGCTGCGAAAAATTCTCTGGCTGCATCTCGGACCATTCCGCTGACTGCGCCGTGTTTGCTCTGGCTGACCGTTATACGGTTGTAAAGAGAAAGCGCCACCCCAAGGCAATCGAAACCGGGCCCGAGATTCGAAGTGCTGGCGGGAACACGCACCGTGACTTGCTGCACTCGCCGAGCTTATCGTGCGTACCGAACGCGGCAAGACAGGCGATGACGCGTGATTAAATTAGAACGACATCGTGAAAACGACCTGGATCGAGCGCGGATTAATGCGCGATCTCGAGGCGGAGGGAACGGATGCCTATCGTCTTTGGACGATCGCGGGTGGCTGGGTGGAGCGATTCGGGCCCGATGTTCTCATTTCTTTTAAGAATCAGGCCGCGCGCGAGCGATTGACCACGGAATATTTTATGTGGGCGGAGGCGATGGACTTCAACGCCCAACGAATGTTCGAGCGTTTTTTGCCGAAGCGTAATGAAGAGCGTACAGCGCCAAAACTAATTCTGGGTGATTCCAACATCAGCTCGCGCAGTGTCGTGATGGAGCGTGGCTTGCGATTCGAAATCGATTTTAGCATCGGTTATTCCGTAGGATTGTTTATCGATCAACGCGAAAATCGGAGCTTTGTTCGTAAGAGCGCACCGAAGCGAATGCTTAATTGCTTCGCTTACACCTGCTCATTTTCGGTGGCGGCGGCAATAGTCGGCGCGAACACCCTGAGCGTGGATCTATCCAAAAAATCGCTTGAGCGCGGCCGCGCGAACTTTGTGGTCAACAACTTGCCGGCAAGGGGACACCATTTTATTGCCGATGACGTTTTTGAAGTTCTGCCGCGGTTGTCGCGCAAAGGCGAAAAGTTCGATTTAATCGTGCTTGATCCGCCGACATTCTCGCGTTCGCATCGCGGTAGAACTTTTCAGGTCGAATCAGATTTCGGAGGCTTGCTCATGGCGGCGCTAGAAGTGGCCGATCGCGATTGCCGCATTTTGCTTTCAACCAACTGCGCCGCGCTCAACGAACGCGCGATCGAAGTGATGGCACGGTTTTGCTTGAAAGCATCGCGTCGAGCGGGCAGCTTTCATTCTGAACCGCGGCCGGTTGAGTTTCCGCCCAATAGCGGCGCCAGCACGGTCTGGCTGACCTTGCGTTAGCAGGATAAGAACACGCAAAGCGGCCCCGGCAACCGAAACAAAGTTATGGACGAAAACACTGATATTGCATTGCGCGGCGTGCGCTACGCACAGGACCAATTTTCCGAAGTGGTGACCCAGGCGGAGGAATTCGTGCGAGAAAAACCGGGGCAATCGCTTCTCATCGCCCTTCTTGCTGGGTTCATCCTCAATCGCCTGCCCATTGGTCGCTTGTTTGGCGGCGTGGTCCGGTTGCTCATGTTCGCGCTTAAGCCAGCGCTGCTGATCTACGGCGCGACCAAAGTGTACGAGGTCATCCAGGAAGAAGAATAGTGCCGTCATCCTGAGCACAGTCGAGGGATCCCGCAATGGGACCTTTAAGGTAACGCAATGGGACCCTACGATTCTGCTTCGCTTTGCTCAGGGTGACCGAAAGGGCGGGGCGGTTATTCTTCCAGAGTAAAGCCAACTTTCACCGCGACCTGCCAATGATCTATTTTGCCGTTTTCAATGTGACCGCGTGTTTCCGTCACCTCTAACCAGCGCATATTGCGGATTGTCTCTTTAGCACGAGCCAGGGCGTTCTCTACCGCCGCTTCGATCGATTGCGGCGAAGAACCAACCAGTTCGATTTTTTTGTAAACGTGATTGCTCATAACCAATGTTTCCACAGGCACTGGATAGAACAATGGTAAAAGAAGTTTAAAGCGTTGAATCGGTTAGTAGTTGGCTCGCTTCAATGCTTCAACCCACCAGCTGCCCGCGCTTGCCCAGCGCGTTTGCCAGCGATATTAGGAACTTCGCAATGGAAACGAACATCGAATCGTATCTGATCGAGAAGCGCGTCTTCAAGCCTGCAAAAGAATTTGCAAAAAAAGCGCGGATCAAATCGCTCGCCCAGTATCAAAAAATATACCGCGAATCGATTCGACGACCGGAAACATTTTGGGCGCGAGAAGCGAAGGAACTGACCTGGCAAAAGCCGTGGAAAAAAGTGCTCGATTGGAAAGCGCCATTCGCGAAATGGTTCATCGGCGGGCAACTCAATCTTTCGGAGAATTGCCTCGATCGTCATCTTAACGGCTGGCGACGAAACAAGGCTGCCATTATTTGGGAAGGCGAACCTGGCGAAAAACGCACTCTCACTTATCAGCAATTACATCGCGAAGTCTGCCATTTCGCCAATGTGCTGAAGCGCAACAGAATTCGCAAAGGCGATCGGGTCATCATTTATCTCCCGACCATCCCGGAGGCCGCGATTGCGATGCTGGCCTGCGCGCGGATCGGCGCCGTCCATTCCGTTGTCTTCGGTGGATTCAGCGCTGATAGCATTCGTGATCGCATCGCGGACAGCGGCGCGATCGCGTTGATCACTGCGGACGGCAGCTACCGCCGTGGGGCAGTTGTCCCGCTAAAAAATAATGTCGACCACGCTCTCAGCGGCGGCACCACGGTAAAACGTGTGATCGTTTTCAAGCGCGCGGGCAACGAAATTCACATGGAGGAGGGTCGCGACGTTTGGTGGCACCGCGAACTCGAATACGTCGATGCGAATTGCGAGCCCATTGCGGTCGCTTCCGAGCACCCACTTTACATTCTCTATACCAGTGGCTCGACCGGAAAACCGAAGGGAATTCTGCATACCACCGGCGGCTACCTCCTCGGGATTTATTCGACGATGAAATATGTCTTCGATGTCCGCGACGAAGACCTATTCTGGTGTACTGCGGACGTGGGCTGGGTGACGGGCCACAGTTACGTCGTTTATGGTCCGCTCACGCTGGGCGCGACGACTTTGATGTATGAAGGCGCGCCGAACTGGCCGGAGCCGGACCGATTTTGGAAAATCGTCGAAGACTATCGAGTAACAATTCTATATACCGCGCCTACCGCGATTCGTGCGTTCATTCGCTGGGGTGATGACTGGGTGAAGAAACATGACTTGTCTTCTTTGCGCCTCCTTGGATCAGTCGGCGAGCCGATCAATCCCGAGGCATGGATGTGGTATCACAAGACGATCGGGGGCGGGCGTTGTCCGATCGTCGATACCTGGTGGCAGACTGAGACAGGCGCAATCATGATCACGCCATTGCCAGGCGCAATTCCGACCAAACCCGGGAGCGCGACACTGGCGTTTTTTGGGGTCGATGCCGCAGTGGTGAACGAACGTGGCGAAGAGGTCGGCGCAAATGTGGGCGGGAAATTGATCATCCGAAAGCCATGGCCATCGATGTTGCGCACGATCTATGGAGACCAGGAACGCTATCAAAAACAGTACTGGAGTGAGTTTAAGGGACGCTATCTCACCGGAGACGGCGCACGGCGCGATCGCGATGGATATTTTTGGATCGTTGGCCGTATTGACGACGTGCTCAATGTCGCCGGACATCGTCTCGGCACGTCGGAAATCGAGAGCGCGCTGGTCGCGCACACGCAAGTGGAGGAAGCAGCGGTCGTTGGTCGGCCTGATGAAATGAAAGGGCAGGCCGTCGTCGCGTTTGTCACCTTGAAAGGAAGTGCCAGCCCATCGACCCGGTTAAAAGCGGAATTGCGTGATCATGTTGGCATTCACATCGGTGCGATCGCCAAGCCGGATGAAGTGCGATTCGCGGAAGCATTGCCAAAAACGCGCAGCGGCAAAATAATGCGGCGCTTACTCAAGGAAATTGCCAGTGGCCAAAACGTGACCGGCGACACGACGACGCTCGAGGATTTCAGCGTCCTGGCGAAATTGAGCGAAGAAGAATGATTTACGGAAAGAGGTAACTCCCCTTCCGTCCAGTGTTGATATAACGGCGGCGTAAGCGTTGTCATCCCGAGGCCAGCGAGGGATCTCGCGCCCGACGTTTCGGACATACAAGTTAGTTCGCGTGCTGACTCACCATCCGCAAGACCCTTCATTTCAGGATGACGGCGCATGGTGCGTTTATGTCGTGCGCGTAAAAAGCTCTGTTATTCTGAGCGAACTTTCGCAAGAATGATTGCTCTTTTTCAAAAGAGTTGTTCGGCTAGCATTAATCTGTGAGTTT
>QHPP01000310.1 GCA_003219125.1 Verrucomicrobiota bacterium | reverse complement strand
CACCCCCGCTTCAAAGCAATGCTCGCCGCCGCCGAGAGGCGCGTGGAATTAACGGGCTGAAGGACTCCGACAGGCAGAGAGCATGGAGCAGGGAGCAAAGGGGAAATAGGTCAGATAGACGGCGTCTGCCACGGAGCGGCGAAGCCGCCACTACAATTGATGTTCGTCCTGGGTAAGCGCACTTTTTGTCATTCCGAGCGCAGTCGAGGAATCTCTAAATTTTAGGGCAGAGTTAGCAAGAAATGTCTCGGTCCGAGCCGAACTGGCATATTCCTCGACATGACACAGTAGGGACAGACACCCTGCAATTTTCACCTCCCCCGACGTCCGGGGCGGAGCTCGCGGTGTCGCGGACACGATATGAGATGGTCGTTGACCATGCCGGTCGCTTGCATCAACGCGTAGCAGATGGTCGAGCCGACGAACTTGAATCCGCGCTTGAGTAGATCGCGGCTCATGGCATCGGATTCCGTTGTGCGCGCCGGCACCTGCGCCATTTGCCGCCAACGATTCTGTTTCGATTTGCCGCCGACAAAGCTCCAGAGGTAAGCATCGAAACTGCCGAACTCTTTCCGGACCGTGAGAAACGCTTTCGCGTTCTGGATCGTCGCCGCAATCTTCAATCGGTTTCGCACGATCCCGTCGTCGTCGAGTAGCCGTTTTAGATCACGCGCGCCGTAACGTGCGATCTTTTCCGCGCGAAATCCGTCGAAAGCTTTCCGATAGTTCTCCCGTTTTTTGAGAATTGTCGTCCAGCTCAGACCAGCCTGTGCACCCTCGAGGATCAGAAACTCAAACAGCTTTCGATCGTCATGGATTGGCACGCTCCATTCCTTATCGTGGTAGGTGATGTTGGGTTCGGTACTCGCCCAGGGACAACGCGGCATACGGCAGACAGTCGCGAGCAGGGAGCAGGGAGCAAGGAGCAGGGAAGGAATGTGACTAGTGTGATAGGTGAATAGTGCAAGCAGGTCGCTGAGCGCCAAGAAAGTGATGCCGCTGCTCGGCTAAACGACGCGCACAGCGGCGGAGACTCGTAAGCCAGCAGGCTTGTGCGCGGGCTCGCCCTTTTCGGGAAAATCGTGACAAACTCATGGCGGCGAAAATCCAAACCATCTGTCACACACGCAACGAACTTTAAACGATGGCCGACGAATCGGAGGCACCCTTGGATCCGGGATGTGGGGATCTCGATGAGTTGTTAATCTTCGGTAATCCGGAGACGCGGCGGCAATTTATCAAACAGGTCGCTGGTACCGGCGTCGCGATCACAATCGGCGTCAACTTCGTTAGCGCGTCTGTCATAGCCGCGGAACAACCGGCCGCCACACCGTCCACAGCTCCCGGCGGCGATTCAGTTAAGACGAAGTTGAAGATCAATGGCAAAGATTACGCGCTGGATGTCGATCCTCGCACGACGTTGCTCGACGCCTTGCGTGAGCGATTGCATCTGACGGGCTCCAAAAAAGGATGCGATCACGGCCAGTGCGGCGCGTGCACGGTTTTGGTCAATGGCCGACGCGTGAATTCATGTCTTACACTCGCCATCATGCACGAGGGCGATGAGATCACGACGATCGAAGGACTCGCGAACGGGGAAGAGCTGCATCCGATGCAGGTCGCGTTTATCGAGCACGACGGGTTTCAGTGCGGCTATTGCACGCCGGGACAAATCTGTTCCGCGGTTGCGCTGCTAAAAGAAAATCACGCGAAGAGCGACGATGAGATCCGGGAGTGGATGAGCGGCAACATCTGCCGCTGCGGCGCTTACCCGAACATTTTGGCCGCGATCAAGGAGGCGAAAACGCGCACATGAATACATTCAGGACGCGGCCGAGTTATCGCGAAGCTTGGAGGCCGGGCGCACTGCCTGCCGAACTGAAGCGGCAACCGACGCGGTTGTTCTACAAATTGCAATCCCGTTCATGAATCCATTCACCTATTCGCGCGTGGTCGATCCGAACGAAGCTGTGACCGGCATCGCGGCGAAACCGCAGGGAAAATTTCTTGGTGGCGGCACAAATCTCATCGACCTGATGAAAATGGGCGTGGAAACACCCGACGCCTTGATCGACATCAACCGTTTGCCGCTCGCGCAAATTGAAGAACTCCCCGGCAACAAAGGCGTCCGGATTGGAGCAATGGTCCGCAACTCGGACCTTGCCGAGCACGCAATGATCAAATCGCGCTATCCGGTTTTGAGTGAAGCACTGCTGTCCGGTGCGAGCCCGCAATTGCGCAACATGGCTACCGTCGGGGGAAATCTTCTGCAGCGAACCCGCTGCTATTATTTCTACGATCCTGTGTTTCCAGCGTGTAATAAACGGAATCCCGGCAGCGGCTGCGGCGCGATTGACGGTTACAATCGGATTCACGCCATCCTC
>QHPP01000309.1 GCA_003219125.1 Verrucomicrobiota bacterium | reverse complement strand
AATTAAAATCAGCAAGGATTTCGCAACGATCTGGACGACGATCGATCCGATCGGGAATGTGGCGATTTTCGCCGGGTTGACCGCAGCGCTGACGCCGTCGGAACGGCACCGCACCGCCCTGCGCGCCACCCTCTACGCCACTGTCATCCTGGTCGTAGCCGTGGTAGCGGGACAAATTATTCTCGACGCCATTGGGATTCGTATGCACTCGCTCAAAGTGGCAGGCGGAATCATCCTGTTCCTGTTCGCGCTCAAAATGCTTTTCGGGGGATTGGATTCCAAACCAGGATCGCCCGAGGCGGGGCGCGACCTGGCCGTGTTTCCGCTGGCAGTGCCCTCCATCGCGGGACCAGGCGCGATGATGGCGGTGATCGTGCTGACGGATAACGATGTTTATACGGTGCCGGAGCAAGCCGAGACCGGGATAGTTTTGCTGGTAGTGCTGCTGGTGACCTACATTTTTCTGCGTTTTTCCGATATCATCTTGCGGGTCATCGGGCGGCAGGGTGCGGCCGTCCTCGTCCGGGTGATGGGAATTATTCTCGCCTCGCTGGCGGTGGAAATCGTGCTGACAGCGCTGGCGGTGGGCGACTGGGGGCCGGTTGCGCCGCACTAGGCTCCGCCAGGTGATTCGTTAAAAGTGTTACAACGTTAAATCGCTAAATCGGAAACAAGCTCGTTTCGGCTAGCAGCCGAAGTCCGATGCCGGACTGGCGTTGAACAGAGGTCAGAGGTCAGAGGGCAGATATCGGAAGTTTTCCTGGGAACGGAATGAGCGCATCTCAGTGGTGGAAGGGCGCAACAGGACCACAAGACTACGGACGACAGGACGACGGGACAAAGCGCTGCGCGGCCGTCAAAGCGGCAGAACTACAAAGAATTCGATCAGGCGTATGCGAGTTTACCGCGCGGTTCGGGAATCGGGCGGCCGAGTTTGCGCGCGGTTTCAATCCATTCGTCGATGATCTCTTCTGCGTTTTTTACGGCTTCGGCGTAGGTTTGGCCGTCGGCCATGCAGCCTGCGAGCTCTGGCACTTCGACAACGAAGCTGTTATCGTCTTTGCTCCAATAAATGATCAATTCGTAACGCATTCTTATTCGATGTTGATCTTATACTTCGCGTTTTCCTAATTCTTTGCGGATCCAATTTGGGTTACGCCGCAGGTCGAGAACCGCGAAGACCCGGGTTTCGTCGCCATGCTCTTGGTAGTAAATACCAAATGGAAAGCGACTGGCCAACATTCGGTGAAAGTCGAAATGCAATGGATGAATTCCGCTGAAACGACCGAGGCTTTCGATGTCCGCCAGTAACGAATCGACACAGTATTCGCCGACTCCCGGTTCCTGGGCATTGTAAAAGTCTCTCGCCGCTTCCAAGTCTTCAGCGGCATCGGCAAGGACGACAAGCTGCTTCAACGACGGAGGCGTTTCTTGAGCTGGGCGACACTGAGGAATTTTGCTTTACCCGCATCGACCTTCGCTTTGCGCGCGGCAAGCACTTCGCCATGCCATGCGGGCGATTCGATGTCTTGCTGCTTTTTAGAAAGCGAGGTCCAGAGCGATTCCATCACTTGGAGACGTTCGGCCTTGCTCAGGCGCAAGACTTCCTTTTTTAGTTCAGCCACGCTCATTGCCTGCCATCATACCAGCCCCGATGTGCACTCTCAATGAAATGCAAAGGAAAAGTTCGTTTTGGCGAGACGCCGGGCTGACGCCGCGTGATTCGTTGAAACGTTAAAGCGTTAAACCGGAAAACCACTCAAAAGTCCGTTTTGGCCGAGACGCCAAAACCAACACGCGAGACGCGTGCGCTACCCGGCAGGGCAGAGCTCAGAGGTCCGGAGGTCGGAAAAAACGGACAACAAGACCACTGACAACGAGACAACGGGAGCGCAGAGAGCAGGGAGCAGGGAGCTAGGAGCGGAGAGGTGAAAACGGTTTCAGAAAAACGGTTCTACTTTTGACAGAGATTAGCCGTCGGCAACCATGGCATCGAATGCTTAAAGCAGTCGTGTTCCGTGTCCGCCTGCTAGCGCTTCAGCTGGAGTTTAGAAAGAAGATATGGTGCAAAGGCAAAGACGAATGCTTAAAGCAGTCAAGTCCTGCCCGGAAAAGCAAAATTAGCAAGCTGACGGTCGCGCAACATCATTTTTCAGCTTTCCAAAATGGTGCGGATGATCTTTTGTGCGTTCTTTCATGGATGTCGTCGAGGAGTTGTGGCGGATTCCGCGGTGGACGCAGTCGCGCGGGGAAGAATTGGCAAATACCATCAGTCACGGGATTGGATTAGTCGCAGCGCTAATCGGCACTCCGGTATTAATTTTGGCTGCACGCAATGCTGGCAGCGGCGGTTTTTTTGTCGGCACAATCATTTTCGCGGTGACGATGCTGGTGTTGTATCTCGGCTCCACGCTTTACCATGCCTGGCCGCAGACACGCGCAAAATGCGTTCTACAGGTGTTCGATCATTCTGCGATCTTTCTCCTGATCGCAGGGACGTACACGCCGTTCACGCTCGGT
>QHPP01000036.1 GCA_003219125.1 Verrucomicrobiota bacterium | reverse complement strand
TAATAATTTCGCGTGCGCCCCGTTTTGCTCCGTCGAGCAACATTTCGCCAACGCCGAACGTGTTTGCGCGCACAACGTCTCGGACCCCATTCTTCAGCGCACGCAGTCCCGCCGCTTCGCTCATCTCCATCACGGCGGAGGCGTTTTCGGCCAACCACACGTAACGCGCCTCAATCGGGTTTCCCAGCGGCCCATGCGCGCGGCACGTTACCCACTCGCCACCGCGCGCGCTGCAAATCACCTCCGCCGTCCCTTCCCCGCCATCCGCCACCGGCGTAATCTCGATTTGCGCATTCGGAATTACATCGCGAATTCCGAGCGCGATATTTTCAGCGACCTGCCAGGCGCTAAGCGAGCCTTTGAATTTATCCGGAGCGATGAGGGTATTCATCGAAGAGGTTAAATTGTTAAAGGCGTTACATTGTTAAAACGGCATCCGGTTTAACGTTTTAACTATTTAACAATTACCTCCCAGCTTGCGCTCCAAAATCTCCCCTACCATCTGCGGGTTCGCCTTTCCTTTCGACAATTTCATCACCTGTCCCTTAAGAAAGTTCAGCGAAGCAGCGTTCCCCGCCTTGAAATCTGCCGCGGGCTTCGGGTTCGCCGCGATCACTTCGTCGCAAATCTTCTCTATGGCGGTCGTATCGCTTAATTGCTCAATCCCCTTCTCTTTCACGATTGCGCCGGCGCTGTTACCCCTGGCAAACATCTCGGCAAAAACTTCCTTGCCCTGCTTGCCGCTGATCTTTCCCGAATCAATGAGCAGGACCAATTCGTTCAACGCCTCCGCCGGTATCGGACAATCCTTGATCGTTTTTCCCGCAGCTGAAAGTGCGCTTTGCAGATCGTTCAGAATCCAGTTCGCGATCGCTTTTGGTTTCTTTGAACCACGTGCCGCCTTTTCGAAGTAAGCCGCCAGCTCAAGATCATCGGCCAGCACCCCCGCATCGTAAGAAGTAATTTCGTAATCTTGAACAAAGCGGGCCCGTTTCCTCTTCGGCAACTCCGGCAAACGAGCACGCACATCCGCCAGTAATACTTCCGTTTTCACCGGCACCAGATCTGGATCGGGAAAATAACGATAATCATGCGCACTTTCCTTTGTCCGCATGAGAAATGTCTCACCGGCATTGTCATCCCACCCGCGTGTTTCCTGTTCCAATTTTTCGCCAGCTTCGAGAGCGGCAATTTGCCGTTCGATTTCAAATGCCAGCGCGCGGCGGACCCCGCTGATCGAATTCATGTTTTTGATTTCGATCTTGGCCCCCAGCTCCCCCTGCGTCTCCGGCCGCACCGACACGTTGCAATCACAGCGCAACTGCCCCTTTTCCATGTCGGCATCGCTGATCCCTCCATAAATCAGGATTTGCTTGAGCGAGGTCAGAAAAGCGAACGCTTCTTCGGGCGACGCAATCTCCGGTTGGGTGACGATTTCCATCAATGGCGTGCCGGCGCGATTGAAATCGATTCCACTAGTCGTTTCGAAATGGAAACTTTTGGCCACGTCTTCTTCGAGATGAATGCGAACCAGATGCACTTCCTTGTCCGGGACGGCGATGTTTTTCTGCGTATCTTTCGGATAGGCCAGATCATGCAGAGGCACGCGCCCGTTGCTACACAACGGCATGTCGTACTGCGAAATCTGGTAGTTCTTCGGCATGTCGGGATAGAAATAATTTTTGCGATCGAATTTCGAGATATCGGCAATATCGCAATCGAGCATAAGTCCCGTTAGGACCGTGAGGCGCAATGCCTCCTCATTCATCACCGGCAGGGCGCCGGGGAGCCCGAGGCAGGTTGGACAGGTATGTGAATTTGGTTCCGCCCCGAATTCAACCGGGCAGGCGCAAAACATTTTCGACTGCGTTTTTAATTGCGCATGCACCTCGAGGCCAATGGTGGTGAGATATTTCATCGCTTACGCGATTCGGGTTAATTTGTTAAAACTGTTACATTGTTAAAAAGGATTCCGTTTTAACTTTGTAACGTTTTTAACGATTCGGCAGATCTTCGTCATCCTTTGTGACCCCTGGCGGACTTGGTGTGAGCTAATTCTTCTTCAGCGCGTAATCCAGCGCCCGTTCCAGATCGAATTTTTTAACTCGCGCTTGCAAGGCCGGATCATTCATCGCCTCGATCATGCGCTCGTTTTTCATGAGCTCGAAAACGTGGCCTTTCGCGATCAACTCCAGCACTCGTGGATCATTGCGCAGCGCCACCACTTTGGGATGCTCGCTGATTTCGTGCGCGCCCGGGAACGAAAGAAAGCGCTCAGCGCTTTGCACATTCGATGCCACTTCACCCGTTTTCTCCAGCAAACGGTAAAGGGCCGGGGGAAGCGGATCGACCGTTCGGACCGCCTCGCCCATCTTGCCGCTTTCGAGCGAACTCTTCATCTCCGCGAGCATCACCATCAGTGGGTTTGGCGACGGCGAGACAGCCGATTCGCCTTGAATTTGTGCAGGTCGATTCGGTTGTGCCCTAGCGCTCGCAGGCAGATTCTGCGTTCGCAGTTGCGCTTCTGCCACCGATCCGACCATGCGAATTCCAGCGAAGCCGAGCCAAATAGTGAACAGGCCAAGTAAAATTCCGAGAAACGCGCCGGTGCTCCCCCAAATCAATCGAACGAATCGTGACTCCTGTTGCGCTGTTTTTCTGAACAAAAACGTGCCGGTCAGATTAATCGCGGCGAAGAGGACAGCGGCCAGAATTGCGCCGCCGAGGACCGCGAGAATCGGATCGGGCAACTTAAAGAACGAGTGCATCAGCGGGATCGTCGCGCGGGCTGCGAAAAACGCGCAGGAATAAGCCACGATAATGGCAATTATCCGCACCAGCTGCCGGACCAAGCCCAGTCGCCAACCGTGAATAATTTCGAGCAAAAGGATGACAATGGCTAACGAGACGAAGACAAATTGCCAGCCCGGCGCGGGCGGAACGGCGGGTTGCGGATTGGCGATCGCTGATAGCATGGGAGGCGCGCTAACTCCTGGCGATCGCCTTCTGCCTCAGCGCGTGATCACAAAGCACCAATGCGGTCATCGCTTCTACCATCGGAACGGCGCGCGGGAGCACACATGGATCATGCCGCCCACGGGCAGCCAGTTTTGTTCTTTTGCCGGCTGAGGTGACAGTGTCTTGCTCGCGCGCGATCGTCGCCGTCGGCTTAAAGGCGACGCGAAAATAAATATCCTCACCGTTGGAGATCCCACCTTGGATTCCGCCGGAGAAATTTGTGCGTGTGCCGATGTGACGACCGCGTTTCTCGAAGGCGTCATTGTGTTCCGAACCGCACATGCGCGTCGCGGAAAATCCCGAACCGACTTCGAAACCTTTGCTGGCCGGCAGACTCAGCATCGCTTTGGCGAGATCAGCTTCGAGTTTATCGAAAACGGGTTCGCCCAGCCCGGCTGGAACATGTCGCGCAACGCATTCAATCACGCCACCAAGCGAATCGCCCGCGGCCCGCGTTTGCTCGATCAGATCGATCATGTTTTTCGCGGCCGCCTCGTCGGGACATCGAACAATCGATGTTTCCACCTCGGCAGTTTTAACTTTCGACCGGTTAATCTTCGCGACGATTTCGTGGATTTGCGTGACGAAAGCGACGATTTCGATCTTTGGGAAGAGCGTTATCAACACTTTGCGGGCTATGGCGGCGGCGGCGACGCGACCGATCGTTTCCCGCGCGCTGGCCCGGCCGCCGCCCTGCCAGTTGCGAATCCCGTATTTGGCTTGGTAGGTGAAATCGGCGTGCGAAGGACGAAAAGTTTCCCGCATTGCTTTGTACGCCTCCGGACGCGCGTCTTCGTTTCTAACGAGAACTGTTATCGGGGTGCCTAGAGTTTGCCCTTCGAAAACGCCAGACACAATTTCACAGCGATCGGGCTCCTTTCGTTGTGTTGTTATTCTGCTCTGACCGGGACGACGACGATCGAGTTCTCGTTGAATGTCAGCACCCGAGAGTGCGATTCGCGGGGGACAACCATCGACGACCACACCGATACCGCCACCATGCGATTCGCCAAAGGTGGTGACGCGAAAAAGCTGGCCAAAGAGGTTGCCCATTTGCATGGCACGTTAGATTGCTGTCGCGCAATGACAACGCGTCATCGCAGTCTTCTGGGGAGCACAGGCCGCTGGCCTGTTGGTCTCGGCAGCCCTGCCGAGACACTTTGATTTGAGCGCGTCCGCAGTTTCAACTGCCTCGTCGAAATGTTGCCGGCAAGCTGCCGGCAACTGCAGGCTGGCAGCCTGCGCTCCCCAGAAGGATCAAATCGCTTCGAATGCGAATTGCAGATCGTCGATTAAATCGCGCACACCTTCCACTCCGACCGACAAACGCACCAGCGAATCGGTGATCCCAAGCTTCTCGCGCTGATCTTTCGGAACCGAGGCGTGGGTCATGATCGCGGGATGATCGATCAGGCTCTCGACCCCGCCCAAACTTTCCGCCAAGGCAAATAAGTGAGTGTTCTCCAGAAAGCGCCGCGTTCCTTCGAGATCGGTTTTCAAGATGACCGTGACGATTCCGCCGAACCCACGCATTTGCTGGCGCGCGAGATCGTGCTGTGGATGGGTTTTGAGCCCGGGATAATGCACCGATTTTACCTGCGGTTGTTCCTCGAGCCAGCGCGCAATTTCCAATGCATTCGAGCAATGCCGTTCCATCCGCAAAGCCAGCGTTTTCAACCCGCGCAACGCCAGAAAACTGTCGAACGGTCCCGCGATTGCGCCGACCGAATTTTGCAGAAACGCGATCTGATCGGCCAGCTCCTTATTTTCACCGACAACAATGACGCCGCCGACCATGTCGGAATGCCCGTTCAAATATTTCGTGGCGGAATGGATCACCATGTCGAAGCCGGATTCGATCGGTCGCTGAATCCAGGGCGTAGCAAAGGTGTTATCGGAAACACTGGTGATCTTTTTTTCACGCGCGATCTTCGCGATGGCCTCGATATCGATTATTTTCAAAAGCGGATTGCTCGGCGTTTCGATCCAAACCATGCGGGTATTGGGCTTGATCGATTTTTCGAACTTCGACGCGTCAGTGAGATCGACGAAGGTGAAATCTAAATTGGCAGAGCGACGCCGGACTTTTTCGAAAAGCCGGAATGTCCCGCCATAAAGATCGTCGCTGGCGACAACGTGCGAGCCGCTGTCGAGGGCATCGAGGGCGGTTGCCATGGCTGCGAGCCCGGAGGCGAAGGCCCAACCGCGCGTGCCGCTTTCCAGATCCGCGACACATTTTTCGTAAGCCAGCCGTGTCGGATTGATCGACCGCGCGTAATCGAAGCCTTTGTGCTTCCCAGGGCTTTCCTGCACGTAAGTCGAAGTCGCGTAAATCGGCGTCATTATCGCGCCGGTTGAAGGGTCGGGTTCCTGTCCGGCGTGAATGGTGCGGGTGGCGATGTCGTAATTCTTCATCGAAAAAAGGTGAACCGGAGATTACGCGGAGAACACGGATTGGGAAAACGAATTTGCAGCTTAAACGCACCGTCATTCCGAGCGAAAGTCGAGGGATCCTGTTGAAGTTACCTTAAGATTTCACGGCGGGATCCCTCGGCTCCGCTCGGGATGACCGGTTCTCAACTAAACTCGCGTTCGATCGGCGACTTCGGCATGTGCCGACGCAAATAGGAAAGCAAATCGCTTCGCGTGATCAGGCCAAGAAACTTGTCGCCGTCCATGACAATCGCGACACGACCGCGATCGAATACCCCCAGCAGATCATCGATTTTCACATCCGGCTGCAATGTTTCCAGCTGGTCAGTCATGGCCTGCCGGACTTCATAATTAAAATGCGAGGCGTCGCGATGCACTTTCACCAGGATGTCCGATTCATCGATGATACCTACGACGCGACCGCTTTCGTCCACCACCGGCAGCTGCGAGACATCGGCCTGGCACATGCGTTTGAAGGCAGTGAGCAGGGTGTCGGTCGGGCCAATGGTTACGACTTCGCCTGCTTCGTAACGATGCAAAATCAGATCGCTTAAATCGCCATGCATTGGCCGAATGGTGAAACCTTGTTCCGCCATCCAAACATCGTTGAACATTTTCGAGAGATATTTATTACCACTATCACAAACAAAGGTGACGACCCGTTTCGGTTTCGTTTGCTGCCGGCAATATCGGAGCGCGCCCGCCAGCAACGTCCCAGTGGATGAACCGCCGAGGATTCCTTCCTTGCGCAAAAGCTCTCGTGCGGTGGCAAAGCTATCGGAGTCGTCAATTTCAAACGCCTCTGTCACGAACGACATGTCGGCGTTATCGGGAACAAAATCCTCCCCGATTCCTTCCACCGCCCAGCTGCCCGATTCAACCAGCTTTCCCGTCTTCACCCACTCATAAAGAATCGAGCCGGTCGGATCGGCCAAAATCATCTCCACTCCGCGTCGTGGCTTGACCCGGTTAAAAAATCGTCCAAGTCCCGTTAGGGTTCCGCCGGAACCGACTCCAACCACGATCGTATCCACGTCGTGTCGCATTTGCTCCCAAATCTCGGGACCGGTAGAACGCTCGTGCGCCAGCGGGTTGGCCGGATTGCCGAACTGATTAACGTAAAATCCGCCTGGAATTTCGCTGGCCAGCCGCGCCGCCACATCCTGATAATATTCCGGATGCCCTCGCGTCACATCGGAGCGCGTCAGCCGAACCTCGGCGCCGAGAGCGCGGACGTGAGCGATTTTTTCCTGCGACATCTTGTCCGGTATAACGAGAATTATGCGGTAACCTTTCGCCGCCGCGACCAGGGCGAGTCCCAATCCGGTGTTACCTGCGGTCGCTTCGACAATTGTGCCGCCGGGCCCGAGCTGGCCATCCCGCTCCGCCGCCTCCACCATCGCCAGTGCGACGCGATCTTTGATCGAGCCAGTTGGATTTTGATTTTCCAACTTCAAAAAAAGATGACACGGCCCGGTGTCGATTCGGGTAACCTGGACGAGCGGGGTATCGCCGATGAGCGAGAGAATCGCGGGAGGATGATCAGTCGATTTTTGCGCCCGGCTCAGAGTTGTGACCATCGTTCACTCCAAACGAAATTTCTCGCCCGGGTAATCAATCACGACCCTGAAGTTTCGAAGGAAATTGTAGCCGACAATGCCATCGAGTCTGGCGCCGACGGCCTGACTGAGCATGGAGAAGAAATCGGCAACGACCACGACGAGATCGTCGATTCGCGCGCGACCAACTTGAAACGACTCTAAGGTGCCGGCGGTAACATTGACCTGCGCGCCACCAGTGGTAAGCGGACCGACGGGCGAGCCCTCAAGGCCAAGTTGCTGCGCCAGCTCCGGTGCAATCGCGGTCGTAGATGTGCCGGTGTCGATGGCGAATTGAAATGGTCCGTGGGCATTTGCATGCACCTGCACCAGCAGGAGCGGCTTGGCCAGACTCGCCAATCGCATCGGGACTTCCGTCTTGGCTGATCTTCCGAGGCGCTCGATCCGCCTCGGCTCATCGAACCGAATCTCGCAATTGTGATAATCGATCGCGATGCGGAAATGCTTTAGAAAATTGTAGCCGATATCGCCATCGATCTTCGTGCCGATTGTCTTCCCAATGTGGCTTAGATCGACAATCCCAACATCGACGTCATCGAGCTTTGCTTGTCCGACGGCGAACGAATCGACCTTAGCCAGCGAGACTGAAATTTTTCCGCCAGCGCTTTGCCCTTCTTTCGTGCTTATGATTTTGATGTTCAGCTTTTTCGCCAGGTCGGATGAAAGCAGCGAAGTGCCCGCGCCTGTATCTAAGATAAATTCGAATGGGCCCTCCCCATTCACTCGAACCGGCAGCAGAATCAGCGGCTGCACCCCGCCCGCTAAACGGAATTTCACTTTTGCGGTTTTGGGTGAAAGTGTTGCCGTCGTCATTCTTCCAGCTTCGGTTCGCCTTTGTGGGACCACTCCGACTCGCTGTCGGCCAGGAACTGCTCAAGCACGGGAAAGCGAACTTCACCGTAATTTAAGGCGTAACGGAGATCGCCGCCTTTGTAAACCCAGGTTGTGGGAATCCACGAGAGCGGAAGACCGGCGAATTGCTTGATTTTCGAGTCGCCCGTTCTTGGCCCGGGATCAGCCGTGATGGTCACATTTGCCTGATTATTCAGTCCGAATTTCTCGAGCATCGCACGACCGTCATTGCCGTTGTTCCAAACGGAAACAAAAATGAACTTTGTTTTCGGATTTTCTTTCGCCATTTTCAACCAGCCACCGCTTTTCAGTTCCGCCTGACAATTGGAGCACCACGGCGCCCACAAATGAACCACCGTGAGATCGGGCGATTTGATTGCATCGCGTACCTGCTGCTCAGGCGGAGACTCGGCGCGTAGAGAGCCAGCCACGATCAGCGCGGCCAGGATAGAGAAGCCTAGCATCCGCATGTTGAAGAATCATACGGGCGAAATGCCCACGGCTCAACGTCCAACACTCAATCTCACCTATAGCCGCTGTTGCGACGTCCGTGTCGCTTGCCCCCGATGCAATCTTGATTTTTGGGTGACTTTTCACTTGAATTGCAGCTGTGTCCGCTAATGATGGTGGCGCTTCAGGAAGTGGGTTCGGCTTAACCGGCCTGAGGCGGGAGAACGGAGCGGCCGTATTTGCCACCACGCACTGGAGCGTGGTGCTGGAGGCGCAGGGCGAGTCACCCGCAGCACAGGATGCGCTGGAAAAACTTTGCCGCACTTATTGGCGACCCGTTTATAGCTTCATCAGGCGACAGGGTGTCGGAATCGAGGAAGCAGAAGATTTTACCCAAGGGTTTTTTGTGCTGCTGCTGGAACGCCGCGACCTCGATGCTGTTCGCAAGGAGAAAGGACGTTTGCGGTCTTATCTGCTCACATCAGTGAAACATTTCCTCGCCAGCGAACAACGCCGTGCGATGGCGATCAAGCGCGGCAAAGGGCAACGGGTGGTGCCGCTGGACGGGCTGAGCGCGACCGAGCGAACTGAGATAGAACCAACACACTCTCTCAGCGCCGA
>QHPP01000308.1 GCA_003219125.1 Verrucomicrobiota bacterium | reverse complement strand
ATCCGCAGCCGGAAGAATTGTTCGAGGTTGTCAGCTGAGTCCGTCAGCTCGAGCGGAAGTCGAGGGATCCCGCGGAAGTTACCTTTAAGATTTCGCAACGGCATCCTTCGACTTCGCTCAGGATGACGAGACGATTTGATCAAACTGCGCGCGAAGTTTCGTTTGCGCCGAGTCATTGAGCACAGCGCGCATCGTCATTTCCGGCAACGGGGGCAATTCAACCCAGGAGCGGCAACCGCTGAATCGCTTTCCATTTTGCAAAACCCAGACTGGGGAAATTTCAAAGACGCGAACGAAGGCGACATTCAGTCCGTCACCTTTGTAGCCGAAACGTTCCCGCACCACCTCGGCCGAGAGGATGTGCAAGAGAGCCAGAGCTTCCGCGATTGCGAGTGAGTCGATCCGCAGTGCCCGCTCCACTTTTGCATACCACCGAATTGCGATCGTGCTGCCCCGGCACTGGGATATCAGCCCCTGCAATCCGCACTTTCGCGATCTGCTCATGGAAGAACGTCGGAAACAAAAAGAACTCGCCATGCCGAAATGAAAAGCCGCGCGCCCCTCCGCAATCCCCCCTTTGCGCAAAATTACTGATTGGCGTCCGCGTCCGAGCGCATCGCAGACCAGTGATCATTCCTTAAAACCGATGCTTTCCATTTTTCGCACCGCAAATTAGCGTTGTCGCGCGATGCCGTTCAATATCGACCTCCACACCCACAGCTTTTTTTCTGGCGACGGCGTTTCCAGTCCGGAAGATCTAATTGCCAGCGCGCGGGCGAAAGGACTGCACGGCATTGCCATTACGGATCACAATACTTGCGACGCGGTCGATTATCTCCTCGGGAAAAAACTCATGCGTGAGGATGGTTTGCCGGTGGACGGTTTCCTCGTCATCCCCGGAGTTGAAGTCACTACCGCGGAAGGTCATCTGCTTTGCATCGGGACAACCTTGCCGGAGGCGGCGCGGTTGAAGGGACGCGCGGCGCGCGACGTCTGTGCCCTGATTCACGAGCACGGTGGCCTCGCCATTCCGCCGCATCCCTACGATTTGTTCCGCGCCGGCATTCGCTTCGCCACCCTCGAAACTTTGCCAATCGATGCACTGGAGGTTTTTAATGCCGCTACCACACTGCGCCGCTACAACACGTTCGCGTTTCGTTATGCACAATTGCGCGGCCTGCCCATGACTGCAGCAAGCGACGCGCATCATGCCGCTGCGGTCGGGACCGCCTATACCATTCTCAACTGTGAGGAGCTGTCGGTGAAATCCGCCCTCGCGCAGATTCTCAAAAGCAACGAGCTCAACCAGCGTTACCTCACCCCGCGCGATAGCATGCGCAAGACCTGGAACAACTGGCTCCGGCTGCGCCGGAAAAAACTTCCCGAGATCACTTCGGGCGACGGCGGATCGGGGTAATGCGAGTATTCTGCACGCTCTGCTCGGTATTTGCCGGAGGCTGCTTCCATCTTTCCGGGTAGCGCACGCGTCTCGCGTGTTGGCGATCGCGTCCTTGCGATCGCGGACTTTTCTGTAAAAGACCGTTTCGGCGAGACGCCGAAACCAACACGCGAGACGCGTGCGCTACCCGGAATTGTTCAACTCATGAGGAGTCGGCACAGATCGGCGGGATCCGTCACCGGCATTTTGCAGGCAAAATTTTCACAAACGTAAGCTGCAGGTTTTCCAACCATCATCGACATAGCGCGAATCGCCTCGTTCGTTTCACCAAGATAACTCTGGCCCTCTGCCCCATCTGCCAAAAGCAAAACCTTGTTCGGCAAAAAATGCCGATGCACTTCTGCCAGCAAGGCCTTTGTTTCAGGCAAATCGGAACCGCCTGCAATCACGATCTGCTGCGGCGCATCTTCCAGAAAATCAAATGCCACCAGCATTTGCGGTAGCGCGCTCGGAAAGTGCGCCAACTGCCGCGCGAAAGCGTTGATCGTTTCCTGTGCACGCGCCAGCAATCCGGTGTCGTTTCGTATTGCTGCGAGTCGCGCCAAATTCAGCGCCGCCACCGAGCTGGCGGCCGGTTCGGCGCTATCGTTGTCCTCTTTCATCCGCAGCAAAATATTGTTGTCGTGACCCGTGACCGCAAAGTAGCCCCCGCTTTCGGTGTCCCAGAAAAGTGCGTCCATCTGACGCTGCAATTTGAGCGCAAATTTTAGCCAATGGGTTTCGAACGACGCTTCATAAAGATCAAGCATGCCTTGAATGACGAAGGCATAATCATCGGCGAATCCCTCAATTTCGCCGCGGCCTTCGCGATAACTACGGAACAAAATCTCACGCGACTCATCATAAAGATAGGCGCGAATAAATTCCGCTGCCCGCGTCGCGGTTTCCAGATAAGAGACGTTATCCAATACCTGGGCGGCACGCGCGAAAGCAGAAATCATCAAACCATTCCAAGCCGCGATGATTTTGTCGTCCAGATGCGGACGAGGACGTTTATTGCGAATCGAAAATAATTTTTGCCGG
>QHPP01000307.1 GCA_003219125.1 Verrucomicrobiota bacterium | reverse complement strand
ATTCAATGATCTGCCAGCACAACATCGCGCCAGCAAAAATCGCCACGACTTTACCCGATTGCGACCGAAAGAAATATGTGCACGCTCCGCAGGCAATGAAAATTGCAGGGTAAATAGGCAGTAAATGACGATGACCAATATTGAGGTAGCTGGTTAAGGAGAAAGTCCCGTAGACCAAGACCAATGCCCAGATCGGAGAAAGTCGCCGCAGGTCGCGGCCGATAGCGCTCCAGTCACCATTCTTCCAGGCGTTGCGCCAGCGCAAAAATCCGGCAACGCCAGCCGTAATCAACAACAGCAAAAGCGGAACCGGCGTTTTGTAAAGAAAGGCTCGCGGAAAAAACGAGGTGAACCCCGTGTTACTCCATTCACCGTCGAGGAATGCTGGGCGAAACAGCACGTTCTTATTCACGGCTCGTTCGCTGGTGAACACGAAACCGTAAAGGTAAGCCTCGGGCAGGAGGCGATGGTCGCGGGCGAAGGCAACCATGTTTTCGAGAGCCGTGCCATCGCTCAGGCATGCCTGCCATTGTGCGTTCCAAACTTCGCGTGCTGGTTCCATTCGCGAAAAGGGAGAAAAACGAAACGCATATGATGCCCAGATCGCTGTTACAACGATCGCAATGAGGGCGCCGGTTAATCCGATAACGAGAACAAGCTTTTGCCATCGTGCTGCAACCTGCCCATCAAAGCGGATCACCCGAATCGTCATTGGTTCGGATGAAAGGACCCCCAAAGTAGCCAAGATGACCGCGACGAGTAAAAAAGCCGGTGCTGACATTTTGGCGAGAAAAAGCCCCGACCAGCTCAGGGCTGTAGTGACAAGCCAAAGCTTGTTTGCGGATTGGAGCAGCCGGAAGTAACTCCAGATGGCTGCGGTAAAGAAGAAGGCGGCGGCGACATCGACTGTGACCAGTGCGGAATGCGCGAGAAGATTCGGATCAAAGACCGCAAGTAGTTCGGAAATCAGTCCGCCGATTGCACCGAATAGTCGATTTGAACAGAAAAAGATGAGCAAGCACAAACCTGCACCGACCACCGCCATCATGCTGCGCCCAAGGAGAACGACCCGATCGGAATTATTGCCGCTGCCATAAAGAAATCTTTCGCTGACTCGCCCGACATCGCCCTGTTTCCACGCGGCATTTTCCGGAAAAGACGGGCGCGATAGGAGAAGCGGTAGTGCCGCCCAGCGAGCCGGCCAGTTACCGTTTTCCGGATCGAGGCGATAATCATTCTTTAACCAGTAGCTATAGCCGGCAGTAAGATGAGTTGGTTCATCAAAAGTGGGCGATTTCTCCAATGCGGCGGTGATTGCGAGAGCCGCATGCAATGCCGCTAACAGGATCGCGATGACCCCGATGAATGCCCCTTTCGCGATAATCGCGTTAGCGACACCGCTAGCATCCTGCCGGTTAATCGCGAACGATGGGGTCCGGGCGAGAGCCAATTGCACTCCCTCCGAAGAGCAGAAGGCGTGCTGGTTATCCCTTGTCCGCTTCCCTTAATGAGGGATGTTCGCCTTGTGAATCGGGTGGTCGGCCTCGAAACCGAATATGGCGCGCTTGTCCACGACGCCGAGCTTTCAACCGAAGCCTGGCCGGCGCGTGTCAAAAATTACATTTTCAGGCAAGCGCGCGCGGGCGCTCTCGACTTACATTATCGCGATTACGAAGAACCACCGGGCAACGGCGGGTTTCTGTTGAATGGCGGGCGTCTGTATCTCGACATGGGTCACATCGAGTACGCCTCGCCGGAATGCGTGCGTTTGCGCGACGCCGTAGTTTACGACCTTGCGGGTGATGCTTTGCTCCTGAACGCGCTGCGCGAAATGCACGCATGCGATCATGTTTCTTTCATCAAGAATAATATCGATCATTACACTGGCGCGACCTTCGGCTGTCATGAGAACTATCTAATGCGCCGGGAAACTCAGTTCACTCCTCCGGTGTTGGGGACGCTGCTGTGCTTTCTCGCGACCCGCCAGCTTTATACCGGAGCGGGTCGGATTGGTCAGGCGCATCCGCTCGCTTTTGATTTTGATCTGCCGCCGAGCGCCACGCCGGTGCGATTTCAAATTAGCCAACGGGCCGATCACATCGTGAACGACATCTACCAGTGGGTGCAATTTAATCGGGCCATCATTAATGCGCGGGATGAACCGCTGGCGGACTATCGCAAGTTCCGGCGCTTACATCTGTTGATTGGCGATTCCAACATGAGTCCTTTCGCGACCGCATTGAAAGTGGGAACGACGGCCTGTATTTTAACTTTGCTCGAAGAAGACAAGTTCCCGCGCGGTTTGATCTTACAGGAGGGAAGTATCTGCAAGGTCGAGATGCGGAGATCGATTGGTTACTAGAGAGCTGGAGTTTTGTTCTCGATTCTTTTGCGACGAACTCAGACGCGCTTATTGGCGGGGTCGATTGGATTACGAAGCGATGGTTGCTGGAGAAGTTCGCCGAAGCGGAGTCGCTGCCATGGGATGATCCGTGGTTGCTCAGTCTCGATCTGGAGTATCACAACATCGATCCATCGCGCGGACTTTTCTTTCAGGTGAAAGCAGGCAAGCGGATCACCGATTGGAATCAAAGTGTTCGGATCAGGAATGCCAGCTATCGGCCACCGGCCAATTCACGAGCAGCTGGTCGCTCGCAAGCTGTCGCGTGGTTTCGTGACTCAGAACTGCCCTATGTCATCAACTGGGATTCGATTTCCTCAGGACCGCAGGACATTTTGGTCATGAGCGATCCTTTTAACACCTACACCAGCGAAGTCACCGCCTTCTTGAGGCGATAAAAGCGCGTGCTACTTTAGTCGCTGCAGCGTAGGGATGCCGTAGCTTTCGCGCAGGGTCGGTTCGTCATTTTCCGCCTGCGCCACGTCCAATGGAATTATCTTTGGATCTTCCTCCGTTTCGATTCGATCGAAGCCATCTACTGGATGTTTCACTGCTTCGGCCAGGTCATCAAGCGAGCGAATGTCTTTGCCATTTACTTTCGTTACCGTCAGGTATCCGAAATCTTCGTAGCCGATTGTCCCATTCACTGGTAGAACCTGGCTCAGCACGACGACATGGCGGTGGCCCTCTGGATATAGTTCCCACTGAAAATGGTCAAGATAGACGAAACGTTGCGGCGCTTCCTTCAACCAGTTTGGTCCCCATTCTCGCAAATATTGACGGGACAATTCTTGAAAGATCAATCCACCGAGAATGTAATATCTCGGCGCTTCATCACGCGAGTAAGGTGAAATGATGTAGTCGTCGGGCGCCCGGTGCCCCATTGTGACATCGAGCTGCATCGGTTTACCCTGACGATGAATCTTTAGCGGTATCTTGTCGCCGGCAAAGGCGCGCGTGGTCAGGAGATTAGTAAAGTCGAGCTTCTTATAAAGGGGATCGACGTAGTTACCATTTTGATCAAGATCGAAGTTGCCAACGGCGGTTAGGATATCGCCCTCTTGCAGGCCGGCTTTCTCCACCGCGCTCCCCGGCTCGATCCCCCTAACGTAAACGCCACCGCCATTTCCTGTTTCGCCAGCGTATTTGCGTAGCTGCGGATCGCGTGTTGGAAAATAGTCGAACCCAACGGTCGGAAAGCCGCCGTACTCTGGCTTGGCCGCATCCTTCAGGAAGTGCGCGATAATAGGAGCGGGAATTGCGTCCATCAACTGTGAGCGCGGATCGTAGCGCAACAAGAGACCGGCGAGCTTGTTGTTTTTCACTAACGGAACGGTGTAGCTATTATCGCGATATTGGAGCGCGATACTGAGGCGATAGGTGAGGAACTCACCAACCTCGACAGGATAATGCATCACCTGAACGGCGGTGACCAATCCGTCGGTCACGACCAGAGCTCCGGTTTGTTCGAGTTGGAGAGCGGCAACTCGATCTCCTACAATCGTGTCGTTCGCCAGTTCCAAAGGAGCGAGGCCGTCGAGGAATTTTTTGTCCTGTGGTCGCAGGAGCGCCAGATTTGCCTCGTAATCCACCACCTCAACCGATGCCGCAATCTTTTCGCCGGATTCGGCGCGTTCCAATTCAACATAATTCTGGTTAGCAACCAGATCGGCGGTAACGAGAACGCGACCTTGCGAAAGAACAGCCCCTAACGCGCGTTTGGAAAAGGGGGCACGCTTTTGCCACGGCCGAAAGTAATCGTATCCCT
>QHPP01000118.1 GCA_003219125.1 Verrucomicrobiota bacterium | reverse complement strand
GCGCGCCCACGATCGCGCCGCACAGCGTCAGACGCAGCATCGGATGCATCTGCTTAAACTGACTGAGAAAAAGCGACAGCACCATGATCCCGGCAATGACGGCGAGCTGGGCGGGCTGGAAGTTCACCGGACCGAGATGGAGCCAACTACGGGCCCCATATACTTTTTGGCCGATGAATTTGGTCAGGATTAAAAATGCGAGCCCCGCGAGATACATTGGCAGTGCGCCCCAGCGGACCCAGCGGTAATCGATCAAACTGGTGATGATAAAGGCGAAAAATCCGACCACGACCCAATTCGCCTGCTTGCGCCAGAATTCCGCAGCCACTGGATCTTCCCGCATGTAAGTCGCGCTATAGATGGCAATCACGCCAAAGATCGCAAGCGCGAGCATGACCGCCATCAGCAGCCAATTGAGGCCGAGAATTTTTCTGAGAAACGGAGTCACGTTATTTCGATCCGCCGATTTTGCGGAATATATATGGGAGAAGCAGGAGGTAAACCTGCGGGCATTGGAAAAGTTGAGCCTATTTCCAAGTCAGGCGGCTCGACGGAGTCTCGCCCTATCAATGCATTCCGCGAAAATTTCGCTGGTAAGGTGAAGCTCTGCGGAGTCGCCCGCGAGCTTCACTCGGCCGGCATCGATTGCCAGCGATTGTGGGGGGGGCGATTTTCGCCGCCGCTCCTTTTCGCCGGCGGTTAGGATAGCCGTCCTGCAATTCTTGTTTGTGAGAGTGGAATCTAGCTTCGGAAGTTAGGCTTCCAGCCTGACTTGGCCGACATGTTTCCAACTTGTCGCCGTGATTATCTTCGACGGGGTAGGATGCCCATCGTCCGAGACAGGCAGGGATGCCTATCTTCCACACCTTATCACGCCCGGCTTCACCAAAATCGGGAGCCCTCCAGCAAAGGTCTTGTGGTGCTGACCTTTGCGCGAAATAACACGTCCAAAAAGCAGTTTTTTCGCAATTTTGATAGATTCGCGTTTTTGAGATGTAACACGCAACTTTCTGAGCTTAAGTAGCTTGCATGTCTAGAAAAAATAATATCGACTTTGTTGTTTCCTGATTCCCACTCGCGTACAATTGAGGCGTCCCGCACATCGATCGGGGCTTTTATAAGGCGATATGGCGAGACGGACAAAACGAAAAATCGCGCGATCACGATTGCCGTTGCAGAGGCAGCTCGGGCTCGAAATCGAAGGCCGTTATTTCGATTTGCGCGGCCTTTTCAACAAACTGAACGCGCGTCATTTCGGCAACCGCCTTCGCGGTTACAAAGTGGTTTGGGGGCGCAAACGCCGCGAACGTCCGAAAGAGTATTTTATTTTCGGAACGATCCAGGAAGAAGATCGCGTTATTCGCATCAATCCCTGGCTCGATCAGAAATTCGTACCGTTCTGGTTTCTCGAGTACATCCTCTATCACGAAATGTTGCATGCAGTCGTGCCGGACAAGGCGCGCGATGATGGGCGGCGTTGCGTGCACACCGACGAATTCAATCGACGCGAACGCGAATTCCGCTTCTACAAACGCGCCCGACGTTGGGAAGACGAAAATCTTGCCCGCTTTCTGCGGTAGCGCGGCGCGGCGCGACGGAGTCTCGCCACCAATATCTAGCAATCGCACGATTTCTGTGCGGAGGAACGCGCTTCTGCGCGTCCAGGACTCGCCGCGGCGAGTCCCTCTCCGGAACTAGCGCGTCTCCTCTGCAGGTGTTGAAGCGGCCTCAGACAGCGATGGGGTCGTTGCCACGTTCTTTTTGATCAGATACCAAAGGGTGGTCGCGAGGAGAAGCGAGATTATCTTCGCCTGCCAGTTTTTCAGAATCAGTTTCTTCATCATAAGAGCTCTGCAGCAAAATCTCGCCGATGCGTTTGCGAAATGTTTCCGGGGTGAAATCACGCTCAATCCGCCGGCGGTGACAAATTGAAATTCCGCCCGTCTCTTCCGAGACAACAATCGCGACGGCGTCCGATTCCTCGGTTAATCCCAAACCGGCGCGATGCCGCAAACCGAGGCTGCGATCAAGCGTTTCGCGCTGGCTTACCGGAAAAATGCACGCTGCCGCCGCGACGCGGCCATTGCGCACAATCACGCCGCCATCATGCAGAGCAGTCTTTGGATGAAAAATAGTGAGCAACAACTCGACGGAGAAGTCCGCTTCGAGTTGAACGCCGGTCTCTTCATAAACGCGAATGGAGGTGTCGCGTTCGATCGCGATTAATGCGCCGAATTGTTTGCTGGCGAGTTGAGTGACCGCTTCCGCAAGGTCGTGAATCATCTCGCGTTTTTCGCTACTGAGCGAAAAAATGGGATGCCCGCCGAGTTCCGCCAAAGCTCGCCGAAGTTCCGGCTGGAAAATAACGACCAAGGCGATGGCGAGGAAGACTGAGAAACTGCGAATGATCCAGCCGATGACGGCGAGTTTGAGCAAGGTTGAGATCAAGGTCAGGGCTAGAAAAACGATGGCCAGGCCGGTCAACACTTTCGCGCCACGCGTGCCGCGGAAGTAGAGATAGCCGTAGTAAATCACCACGGTCAGCAGCACGATTTCGAAGGCGCTGCGCCAGCCGATGACAAAAAGATGGACGATCCGCTCGATCATGGCGCACTCCTAAGGGCGTCGGCAACGCGAAGCGCGTCCACATTTTCCTCCACATCATGGACGCGCAAAACATCGGCGCCGTTCATCCGCAGCAGCGAGGTAAAGGCGACGGTTGGCAAAAGGCGATTGTGGATCGAGCCATTGTGCCCGGAAATTTTTCCAAGAAACGATTTACGCGATACTCCGAGCACGAGCGGCCGATCGTTAACGCGCAAGCGCGGCAAATTTTTCAGCAACGAGAGATTGTGCTCGAGCGTTTTCCCAAACCCGATTCCCGGATCGAACGCGAGCGTCATTGGATCAAGACCGAATTTTAAGGCGCAAGCATATTGCTGTCGAAAAAAATCGGCCACTTCGGCAACGACATCGTGATAGGTCGGCGCGCGCTGCATCGTTAGCGGCGTTCCCTGCATGTGCATGATGATAAACCCGGCGCCACGCTTGGCCAGCAGCGGCCACATCGCGTCGTCCCCGCGACCGCCCGTTACATCATTCACGATTTTCGCGCCCGCATCCAAAGCCGCGGCGGCAACGTCCGCCTTCGAAGTGTCGATCGAAATCAACGTTTCGCCGGCAAGCTCTTTAATTACGGGAATGACGCGGCGTTTTTCTTCCGTGACATCGATTGGTTCGGCACCGGGGCGGGTCGATTCGCCCCCGATATCGATGATGTTGGCGCCGTTGGCGATCATTTTTCGGGCCTGGCCAAGCGCCTGCGGTGTCTGAAAAAATCTGCCGCCATCGGAAAATGAATCTGGCGTGACGTTCAGGACACCCATGATCCAGCCGCGGGCAGAGAGATCGAAAATCTCGCCCGCAATTTTCCATAGCGTCACACCCATATGGGTGAGACTACCACGCGCAGCGAATTATTCGAGGCGCTAACGGTAATCGCAGCGGATCCTTCGTTTACTTTTACTTATGTGAATAGCGCGCCATCAATTCGCCCTGGGCCAAAACATGGCCACGTATGGCAGCATCGAGTTCGGTGCGGGGCGCACTGGGTTTCAATTCCAGTTTGGTGTCGAGCGCGAAGATTTTGAAAAAATAGCGATGAGTTCCGGAAGGTGGACAGGGGCCTCCGTAGTTGCGTTTACCAAAATCATTTGTGCCTTGGACTCCGCCAGCGGGCGCACTGTTCTCGGCGACTCGTGTCGTTTTCGGATCGATGTTCCAGACGATCCAATGCGTAAACAAACCGCGCGGCGCATCCGGATCATCAACAATCAACACCAGCGACTTTGCGTCATTCGGAATGGCACTAATCTGCAATTCCGGGCTTACGTTCGTTCCGTTACAGGTAAATTTAGCCGGAATATCGCCTCCGGCTTGAAAGGCCGGGCTGCTGACTGAAATCGAAGAAGCAGCATTCATATTAAACATTCCACCGAGGAAGATCGCGAGGGCAAACCATATCGGTCTCATCTCATGCAATTTTGGCCGTGCTGGCATGCAGTCAAGCGCGGAGGGACGCGCTTCTGCGCGTCCGGGCACGCAGAAGCATGCCCCTCCAGTAAGCGCTATTAGGCGCGATATGAAAAGGCGGTGGAAGATAGGCATTCCTGCCTGTCTCGGACGATGGGCATCCTGCCTGTCGCCGATCACCCAGGGGCGACACACTGCAAGCATGTCGGCCAAGTCAGTTCTGGAAGCCTAACTTCCTCAAAGATCGCGCTGGAAGACTAACGAGGAACAACGCAACGTTGCATCGCCATGGCAGGCAAAAAGAGAACAACGGAACAAGATCTGCGTTCAGAGATTCTGCGGCTCATTCGGGAACCGAAATATCGGCCACTAGATAAAATCGAAATCGCTGATGCGCTTGGCTACGGCGCAGCGCAACGGAATGAAGTCCGCCGCGCCCTCCGTGATCTGGAACAGGAAGGTGAGATCGCGCGCATTCGAAAAAATCGGTACGTCCTGCCCGACGCGGCTGATCTCGTCACCGGAACCTTAAGCGTGCATGAGGCCGGTTACGCTTTTCTGACTAATGAGAAACCAGGACAATCCGATCTCTTCATTGCGGCGGAAAATACCGGTACTGCCATGCACGGCGATCATGTGGTCGCCCGCATCATTCGTGGCCCGGAGTTTTCGCGAGCGCGCACGCCACGCGCGGAGGGCCGCGTTATCCGGATTCTAGCGCGGGCAAACGAGACGATCGTCGGAACTCTGCAACAAACGCGCAATTTCTTCTACGTCGTGCCGGACGATCCGCGGCTCGTTCACAACATTTATGTGCAGCCGTCGTCGATCCATGGCCGCCAGCCGCGGCTCAGCGACAAAGTCGTGGTCCGACTCGAGGCCTGGGAATCGCGTCACGTCAATCCCGAAGGACAAATCATCGAGCTGCTAGGGCCGCGCACCGCGCCAGGGGTAGACATCCTCTCCATCATCCGGAAGTACCATCTTCCGGTCGAATTTCCGCGCGCCGCTCTCGAGGAAACATCCGCAATTCCCGAAACTGTCACCGCCGATGCCATCGACGGTCGCGAGGATTTACGCGGCCAATTTATTGTCACCATCGATCCGGACGACGCGCGCGATTTCGACGACGCCATTCACGTCGAAGAGATCCAAGGCGGCTGGCGACTGGGGGTCCACATTGCGGACGTAAGTGCATATGTGCGGCCCGGGAGCGCACTCGATCGGGAGGCCCGACGCCGTGGAAACAGCGTTTATCTGCCGGACCGCGTCATTCCAATGTTGCCCGAGCGGTTGAGCAACGGTGTTTGCAGCTTGAATCCGCAAGTAGATCGGCTGACGCACTCGATCTTCCTGCAATTCGATCGCAACGGCCGAATCCGGCACAGTCGTTTTGCCCGAACCGTGATCCGCAGCGCGCACCGCCTCACCTATAAGAAAGCGTTCGCGATTTTAAAAAATCCGGCCCGGGATGAACTGGGCGAGCGTTTGCATACCTCGTGGAAACTCGCGGCGCTACTGCGGAGGAAGCGTTTCGAGCACGGCTCACTCGATCTCGACATGCCGGAGGTGAAGGTCGCCGTTGATAAGAAAGGAAAACCGATTCGATTTGAGCGGGTTGAGAATGATGAATCGCATCAATTAATCGAGGAATTCATGTTGGCCGCGAATGAAGCGGTGGCGCGTGAGCTGAAAAACCGCGGGATTCCGACGATCTATCGCGTGCACGAAAATCCGGACGCGGAACGGCTAGGCGAATATCGTGAGTTTGTCCTGGCACACGGAATTCGGGTGGGCGATCTGACGCACCGCGGCGAGGTGCAAAAGTTACTCGCTGCCATTGCGGGAACGGCCGAAGAGCATGCGCTCAAGATCGGGCTGCTCAAGAGCTTGAAGCGGGCACGCTACGCCACGACGCCGCTGGGTCATTATGGCCTCGCGAAAACAAACTATACCCACTTCACCAGTCCAATCCGGCGATATGCTGATCTCGAAGTGCATCGCGCGCTGGCCGAACGCGATCTCGCGCGCCGAACTTCGAGAGCGATGCCCCAGCTCTCAGCCATCGCCGATCATATTTCCGCCACCGAACGCAACGCCGCTGAGGCAGAAATTGATGCCGTCAAAATGAAGAAGCTGGAATTCTTTGAGTCACAACTGGAGGCACGCGATCCGCAAGTCTTCAACGCGGTAGTAATCGACGTGCGGAATTACGGCCTCTTGGTCGAGCTGCCGGAGATCTTGCTCACCGGTTTGGTTCATGTCTCAACATTGGCCGATGATTTCTACGTTTTCTCGCCGGCCCAACGGCGGTTCGTCGGCCGGCAAAGACGCCGCAACTTCGCCGTGGGCGACAAGTTACGCGTGCATGTCGCACGGGTAGACCAATTTAAGCGACAAATTGATTTTGCGATTGCTGATTTACGACCAGGTCAAAATCGCGCGCCTGGCCGGCGCCGGAAGTAGCTGCCTATGAGGCCAAATCCTACCCGTTTGGGGCGTGAAATTTAGGCTAATTTTTTCCTTCCCCAACGCCCGGCGTCCTGCCACACTTTGCCCCGACATGGATAATATTATAGAGGCGAAGGAGGTCCAGATCGAGCGGAAGCACTTCTATGTGGAATTCCGCGAGAACGATCGGGGCAGATTTCTTCGCATTACCGAGGAAGCGCATGGCCGGCGCAACACCATCATCGTCCCGAGCACCGGGACGAACGAGTTCACCGCCGCCATCGACGACGTGCTCGGCGCAACTCAGCACGCGCCGGCATAAGATTCCTTAAGATTCGAACTGACGCACCGCGCTGAGCGCCTGTCTGCGTTGACACGTCGAGTCGGGGAATTACTTTGCCGCGCTCAGTCACCAATCTCTTAATTCATGGCTCGAAAAGTTTCCGCTTCACGCCGCGGCACCAAGCCGGCCTCCGGTCATCGCAGCAAAGGAAAGCCGGCTGCCAAACACAAAGCCGCCAAATTTGTTTATTACTTCGGCGAGGGCAAAGCCGATGGGAATGGAAAGATGAAGCCCCTGCTGGGTGGCAAGGGGGCGAACCTGGCCGAGATGACCCGGATCGGTCTGCCGGTACCACCAGGTTTCACGATTTCGACCGAAGTGTGCACCTATTTTTACGCCCATAACCGCAGTTATCCCCGGACAATGCAGGCTGAAGTAGAAGAAGGGATTCGCCGGATGGAGCGAATCATGGGCACGACCTTCGGAGACACCAAAGCGATGCCGTTGCTGGTGGCAGTCCGATCCGGAGCGCGCGATTCCATGCCGGGAATGATGGACACAATTCTTAATCTCGGACTCAACGACGAGACCGTGCTGGCGGTGGCAAAGGCCACCAAAAACGAACGCTTCGCCTGGGATTGTTATCGCCGCTTTATCCAAATGTACGGCGATGTTGTGATGGGTGTGCAAAAGCGCCCGGAAGAAGACCACGAGCCGTTTGAGACGGTGATCCATGAGCTCAAGCACGAGCGCCATCGCACGGACATCGACGATACCAAGCTGAGCGTGGGCGATTTGAAAGAGCTGGTCGCGCGTTTCAAAAGGTTGGTGAAAGAACGCACCGGCAAACAATTTCCGAACGATCCCTGGGCACAGCTACAGGGATCAATCGGCGCCGTGTTCGGTTCGTGGATGAACGATCGCGCTATCGTTTATCGCCGGAAATACAACATTCCCCAGGAATGGGGCACGGCCGTGAACGTGCAGGCCATGGTTTTCGGCAATACCGGCGTCAATTCCGGCTCGGGGGTGGCGTTCACCCGCGATCCCGCCACCGGTGAGAAGGTTTTCTATGGCGAATTTCTCATCAACGCCCAAGGCGAGGATGTGGTCGGCGGCGTGCGCACGCCTGAGCCGGTAGCCGATTTGAAGAAACATTTGCCGAAAGCGCTGGTTGAGCTGGAGCGCATTCGGCACGTCCTCGAGGCGCATTTCACAGATGTGCAGGACTTCGAGTTCACCATTCAGGACGGCAAGGTTTTCATGCTGCAAACGCGCAACGGAAAACGCACCGGGGTGGCGGCGGTGAAATTTGCCTGCGACATGGTGCGCGAAAAACTAATCGAATGGAAAACAGCGATTACGCGGGTACCGGCCGATCAGCTCGATCAGGTTCTGGCGCCGGTCTTCGACCGCGCTGCGCTAAAGAGTGCGAAGGCGATTGCGAGCGGGCTTCCAGCAGGACCAGGCGCGGCCACCGGCAGAGTTTATTTTAACGCCGATCGCGCCGCCGCGGCCGCGCACAAAGGCGAGAAAGTGTTGCTGGTACGGGTCGAGACGTCACCTGAGGATTTGCGCGGCATGATCGCAGCGGAAGGAATTCTGACCGCGCGGGGTGGGGTCAGTTCACACGCGGCGCTGGTCGCGCGGCAAATGGGCAAGGTGTGTATTTGCGGCGCATCAGCGTTGAACATCGATTATCGCGCGAAAACAATGTCGGTGAACGGCGCGATTTTTCGCGAAGGTGAAAACTATCTCTCAATCGACGGGACGAGCGGCACGGTTTACGCGGACCAATTGCGTAACGCGCCCTCGGAAATCATCCAGGGTTTGCTTCATGGTGATAAAATTGCGCAGAAAACCGAGACCTATCGCAACTTCAATCAGCTGATGGATTGGTGCGCCAAAGTCACGCGCATGAGTGTTCGCACCAATGCGGATACACCCGAGCAGGTGGAAAACGCCGTCGCGTTCGGCGCCGCCGGCATTGGTCTTTGCCGCACTGAGCACATGTTTTTCGAGGGTGACCGCATCGATGCCATGCGCGAAATGATTCTGGCGCGTAAAGTAGACGATCGACAAAAAGCGCTAGCCAAATTATTGCCGTATCAGAAAGGCGATTTCGTCGGCATTTTCAAAGCCCTCAAAGGAAAACCGGCGACGATTCGCTTGCTTGATCCGCCGTTACACGAGTTTCTGCCACAGGATCACGCAGCCCAGAGCGCGCTGGCGGAGAAGATTGGGACGAGCCCCGATGAAATCGCGCGACGCGTCCACGAATTACATGAACAAAATCCAATGCTGGGCCATCGTGGTTGCCGGCTTGGAATTTCGTTTCCAGAAGTGACCGAGATGCAGGCGCGAGCAATTTTCGAAGCGGCGGCGGAAGTGCAGAAGAGCGGAACCAAAGTGCACCCGGAAGTAATGATCCCGCTGGTTGGTTTTAAGAGAGAGCTCGAGTTGCAGGTGGAAATCGTTCATCGCGTCGCACAAGAGGTGCAGGCGGCGAAAAAAGTGAAGTTCAATTACTTGGTCGGAACGATGATTGAGATTCCGCGGGGCGCCCTGATCGCCGACGAGATCGCGGAAACGGCAGAGTTCTTCAGTTTCGGGACGAACGATCTTACCCAGACTGCGCTTGGCATGAGCCGCGATGACAGCGGATCGTTCTTGCCGCATTACGCCGAGCTGGAAATCGTGAAACGCAATCCGTTTGCCACTATCGATCAAGATGGCGTGGGACAGTTGATGCAGATCGCAATCGACAAAGGGCGCAAGACGCGACCGAAAATCAAGCTTGGCATTTGCGGTGAACACGGCGGCGATCCTGATTCAGTTAAATTCTGTCACCGCTTGGGACTCGACTACGTCAGTTGCAGTCCATTCCGCGTCCCTATCGCGCGACTCGCCGCTGCCCAGGCGGCGTTAGCGAAATAACTCGCGCAACCGCGCTGCCGTGTCATTCCGAGTCGCGAAGACGACGAGGAACCCCTCCAAAGCTCAAAAACGCGCGACGTTACGAGAGGTCCCTCGCCGTCTGCGCGGCCCAGGATGACGACGGAGGAAGGCAACAACTTTAGCGGTGGACCCGATCCTCCGCGCCGCCAATGACTCCGAAAATTCGTGAGCAGGCGGCGGCAGGACGACCATCCCAAATGTGCGCCACCACAGTCTTAGCTGCGAGGCTCGGACAAAGCCGCTATGACACCGTAATTTTTCCAGCTAACGCAGAGCGAAGTTGGCTGTCCAAGCTCAAATGGGCCGGGACGACAATAACAAAACAAAGCTGGAAGAAGACATTTGCATTCACATCTTCACCGTATCGTCGGCGATGGTCGGTGTTTGCCTGACAGTGATAGGGCTGATTCGCGTCGTGATCACCCTTGGCAAGGCCGATACTTTGGCTGATGACCTGCTCGCCAGTGACGCACTTTTATTTCTGACTTCTTGTCTTCTTTCCTATGCAGCGCTGCGGGCACGCAGTTTGCGCCGGATGCATCGAATTGAACGCGCGGCCGACGTTGTTTTCATCGTCGCAATGGTGATGATGACCGCTATTTGCGGTTTCATCACATACTCGATTTCAGTTTCTTCCAACCCCGGACACTAGTGACGCCGAAAGCTACGGCGCAGTTAGTGATTCGGAGCTTTCGCCTTTTCAAACGCCTGCCATGCGTTCCAGGAGCGTTCCCAGTTCTTTTTTGCCGCCCAGGCCTGGGCCTCCAGCAAATGGAAATAGGCTGGAGGCTTTCGGTTCACGGTAAAATGTCGGATGGTAGCGAGCGCGTCGTCGATCAGACCCCGGCTCATCTGCTGGCGATAGAGAGTGTAGGCCGCCGAAAAATTGTTCGTGTCGCGGTAAACCCGTTCGTGCAATTGCTCGATTGACTGGCCTGTCTCCTCCGGTGGAAAAGCGACATTGCTATCAAATTTTTCCATCAATTCGCAGGCGCCACGGAAATCGCCTGAAGTGCCGCGATATTTGGCGACGGTGCGCCAGGTGAATTGCAACCAATCGGGATGTTTGTTGACCGCGGCGATAAGCGCGTTGATGTCACCGCGGCTGTCCCAAAGTTGAAAAAGCTCGCGTTTTTCTTCCGGCTTCATCGCGACCAAGTCCGGATCGGTATCGAAAAACTTGCTGAAGGCGGGACGAAATTCTTCGGCGTTCAACTGCGCAAAATAGACGAGGGCCAGATCATGCTCACTGAAAGCGAGCTGCCTGATAATCTGGCGCGCCGCCGGATCACGCAGCTTGGCGGTAAACATAATCGTGCGGAAGACATCCTTACGCTCAGGTCCCGCCCGGCGCAGAGCCTCACGCCACGCAACGAGAGCAAGGTCCGGCCGCACGCGCAGCCAGACGAAACCTTCCTGCAACGGCACAGACTCGGAATTCGGCTCGAGAAAGCGGGCGCGCCGAAAATCATCCAGCGCCTTCTGCGCCGGGTCACGTTGTCCGACCTCGGCGGTAGCGCGCAAATAATAAAGTTCCCAATCGAGCGGCGCCCAATTCAATGCGCGCGTAGTCAGATTGATCGCCTCGCCAAAATTATACCCGCGACTGGCGACAACGGCGAGCTGCTTGGCGTTGCCGACTCCGACCGCGCCGGGCAACATCGCCTTCGAACGCCAGGCAATTGTCCAGGAAAGACCAATCACAAGAAGGGCGAGGCCGAGAATCCGAAAAACCCATGAGATTGTTTTCGACATCTGCAGTTGGGTGGGCCGATGCAGTGAAAGGCCGAGCAAGAACATCGCGGAATAAGCGGTACCCACGCGATGACCCGAGACATCAACGAGTCCGTGCAAGGCAAACATGAGTGCACCAATCAAGGCGGCGAGGCGGAAACGCTGGTTGGTGCCGACTTGTAGCGGAGCGACCCGCCGGATTAGCAATACCGCGCCGAGGACGATGAGCGGCACGGCGACCCATCCAAGCTCGGACCAAACCCAAAGCCAGTCGCTTTCGGGATGAAAAGACCGGGTATTGCCGTGAGAAGCATCGCGAAAGATGGCAAAAATAGATTCGAAATTACCAAGACCCAGCCCGACCCATGGCGAAGAGCGAATCAATTGCCAGGTGTCCCGGAAAATTGACCAGCGAAAATCCGATGAAATATCGGTCCCGGCGAATTTCTCGAGATGAAAGCGCGCCACCGTTTCACCGCCGCCAACCAGAAGTGCGCTAACGAGAAGAAGGAGAAATGAAACCGCTAACGAGATGCGGCAGGCGGCGCCGGCCCGCGTGGGGGCATCAAGCCGGAGCGCGACCGTTGCAATCCAGATTGCGCTCGCAGCTACGAGAATAACGACGCCTGCGCGAGAGAAATTGAGGCAAATGGCGGCGATGACAATGATCAGCGCGATCGCCCAGAGGATCCAGCGTTTGCGGCCGTGCCGAATGTCGTCCTGGGCCGAGGCCAGAATTAGGACGGAGGTCACTCCGAAAAGATCGGCGGTTTGATTGCGATTGAGGAAAGGACCGAAATTTCGCGGGTTATTCCAGGAAGGAATTGAATGATGGGTAAGGTAAAGCAGAATGCTGAGCGCGGCGATCGCAACGATACCGGAAGCGAAAAGTTGCAACTGAAACCGGGCCACGCGCAATTCCAGTTCCTGGGCCGAGACGCGGTAAAGCCAGCACAGACCGGCGGCGAGACTGGCGAAGCAACCAGCGGTTACCCATGGCTGTGGGGTTACAATAGTGGGCAAGGCGATCCCGAAATCGTTCGTCAGTGCTGTCCGCCAATCTGGAGTGAAGAACCAGGTTTGCGGCAAAAAACTCACGAGGGCGCAGAGGGCAAAAGCTAAAAACGTGGCATTAATCTTCCAGCCGAGGGAGCGGCGTGGTGGCTGGAAAACCAGAAACGCGCCAAAGAAAGCGACGATGATTCCCTCGGCCCATTTGCTGGTCGCGCCTCCGAGAAAAACCGCAAGAACCGGTAGTAAGGCGAGGAAAAAACTGCGCGCCCATTGCGCCGGTACCGGATGATGAATGGCGTGGCTGACAGTGTTTTCTTCCATCCTCTTCTCAGTTCAACTGCGATCGCGCGAAGTGTAGCATGAGTTGAAGCGGCACGGCCATCGCGTAGTCTCACGCCAGGCAAGGCGGTTTAAGTGATGCTCACCCAGCGTTCCGAGGGTCTTCGGCGACTTTTGTTATTCTGCCAAATTTGGATTACCGCCGGACTCTTCTGGGTCGGGGTCTGGGTAATGGTGAGGTTTTATTCCCCGGGTGGAGAACTGACCTGGCGTCGTTATAGCATCTATTGTGTCTTGCTCGTGCTGGGGTTGACCCTGGAATATCTGGGGCGAGACAGCTCGCGCGATTATCCGCTGCAAACCGATCTCTTGCGGGAACATCGTGTCAGTCTACGGCAAGCCGTCGCCAGCATCGGGACGCTTGTCATTTATCTGATCGCGACCAAGGACGGTTTTATCTCGCGAGTTTTCCTTTTCAATTTCGTGCCTTGTTTTTACCTGGCGTTACTTTTTTCACATCACTATCTGCCGCCCTTTCTGGCCCGCCGGTTTTTTAAGGGAATTCGCAGGGAGAAAACCTTGCTGGTTGGGTCGCCGGCACGGGCGGCGCAATTGCGCAATTGGCTGGGACAGAAATCAGAGATTGGCTTACACACCGCCGGACTAATCAGCCCGGAAACATTCGAGCAAGCGAGCGACCTTCCGATTCTCGGTCAGTTTAATGATTTCGACCGAATTGTGCGTGAATGCGGCGCCACACAAGTGATTCTGTTGGAATTTCCTCGAACCGAATCCGATCGCGCAATCATCGATGCGTGCGACGAACTCGGAGTGCGTCTGATCATTCTCAGCGACCTGGAGGAGACGCTGCGCCATCCCGTGGTCCACTTCGAGGACGGCGGATTTCGTTTCATGGCTTTGCGCGAAGAACCATTGGAGAATCCGCTCAATCGCTTCGTCAAACGCGCAATCGATATCGTCGTTTCAGCTTTCGTCCTGATTGTAGTGTTTCCAATGGTGTCGATCATCATTTGGATCACCCAACGCCTGCAATCGCCCGGCCCGCTTTTCCATAAGCAAGTGCGCGCCGGAATTCAAAATCGTCGATTCACCATTTACAAATTTCGCACGATGCATCTGGCCCACGATCGGATCGCACACCAGGCGAGCAACCGCGACGATCGGATTTATCCAATCGGCCGATTTTTCCGGAAATTTAGCATCGATGAAATCCCGCAATTCTGGAACGTGCTGCGCGGCGAAATGAGTATCGTCGGTCCGCGTCCGCACTTGCTCGAGCACAACGCCGAATTTGCAAAGTTAATGGCAGGCTACCATGTCCGCGCTTTTGTGAAGCCGGGAATTACCGGTTTGGCTCAAGTGCGCGGCTTTCGCGGCGAAGCAAGAGATAATTCCGACATTCAGAATCGCGTCGCTTGCGATCTGGAGTACTTGGAGAACTGGAACCTTTCGCTGGAGATCGGGATCATTTTGAGGACAGTCGCGCAACTATTCCTGCCGCCGCAGACGGCGTACTGATTTTACCGAGCGGCCGCTCGAGTCTTCTCTGGGGAGCACACGCGCCTCGCGTGCTGGCGATGGCGCCCTCGCCATCGCGAACTTTTCCTTCTTTGCAGAGCATTGCGGCGAGGCGCCGCAATGAGCATGCAAGACGCGTGCGCTCCCCAGACTCACTCGCTAGGCCGATCCAAAAAAGCGTCCGCTCTACGGCGCGCGTTAGTTCCTAGGCTCTTTTTGCTTCTGCAATTCGCGCGTTTTCGCGACGGAAAGAAATTCATAGAAGCCATGCAGCCGCGCAAAGTAATAGCCTTCCGCGCCATCCAAAAAACCCTTTTGCCACACGTAAACGTAGAGAAATCGCAGCAATGGCCGAAACGGCAGGTGCTGCGCAAGGGTTTTCAGTTTTCGGCGCTGATCGACGGTCTGACTGCTGATTTTTCCTGAGCTAGAATCAAGAGGCGCATCGGCGGCGACTCGTGCTTCCCAGTTGGAATAGCGATTATGTTTTTCGACGAAAACATCGATCGATGGAAAAGCATAATGATCGATCTCAACTTGTAATTTAGCGGTGCGTCCATTCACGAGGACGTGCTCGTGCACTTCGTTGTCACCGCTGTTGGTTGGCGCATTGGTTAGTTTTTCATACCGGCCGAGCGCGTGCCGAAAAAGGCGCAGATTCCAATTAGGATAGTAGGCATGCCGCAGCCAGCGTCCCATGAACATGAAACGACGATTGATCCAGTAGCCGGCAATATCGCCCGCGTCGGAGATTGCTTTGGCGAATTCCGCTTCCGCTTGCTGCGGCAAAACCTCATCGGCATCGAGAATGAAAACCCATTCATTGCGAAACGTCACGTTCTCGAGTGCCCAGTTCTTTTTCTTCGGCCAGGTGCCATTGAATTCGAACTGCACCACCTTGGCGCCGTGCCGTTGGGCGATCGCGATCGAACTATCGGTGCTCTCGGAATCGACCACGAAAATTTCGTCCGCCCATTTCACGCAGTCGAGACAGCGCGGCAGATTCGCCGCTTCATTCTTGATTGGAACAATGACGGAAACCGGAACGCGCGTGTTCATCGCGGCCGCAAAACCCGACACGGATTTCCCGCGGCGAAAACATCGGGCGGTACATCTTCGGTGACGACGGAACACGCGCCGATTACACTGCGCTCTCCGATTGTCACGCCCGGCAAAACAAACGCGCGTGCGCCGATAAAAGCATCCGAGCCAATGATAATCTTCGCGGTAGTGAGCGGCATGCTCGTTTGCGAAAAATCGTGGCTCCCCGCGCTGAGGTAAGCTTCCTGGGCGACGGTGGCGCGCTGGCCGATTTCGATTTCGCCAAGTGAATACGCATTGGCGCGATCTCCAAGACAAGCACGATCGCGCAAGGTGAGATTCCGCGGAATTGCAATCCGGGCGCGCGAATGCACGAAGGGTGTGCCCTCGATCTTTGCCTCAAACACGCGCAACCAAAAAAGTCGCCACGGATTGAACGGCTTCGGGGTCCACTGACAAAAAACGAACCAGCAGAATTCCCAGAGAGCGCGCAAAGCGCGCTGGCCGTCGCTCCAAGGGGATTCGAACGCGCTGGCCTGATCCGGATTAACAATTTGTTCGTTGGCCATCTCGAGTAAGGCTTTCAAAGTCCGCCAGAAACTTGTCAGCTACGCGCGCGCGGGAAAATTCCTCAGATTTCAGCTGCCCGGCACGGGCGATTCGTTCAAGTCGAACTGGATCGGACGAGGCGTCACGAAACGCGGCCATAAGAGAATCAGCGGGATCCGGCGCGGCCCCTTCGAAGACAAAACCAGTCTCGTTCGGCAAAATGAAATCGCGAAAGCAACGCAGATCAGAAGTAAGCACGGCACAACCGTGCGTCATCGCTTCGAGCGGCGCGAGACCAAAAGTTTCGCCGCGTGCGGCCAGCGAGGGATACGCAAAAATTCGCGCAGCCCGGAACTCCTCTTCCAGGGCCGCTGCATCGAAGATTGGCCCTCGGAAAACGATCCGGTCGCGCGCAACGGCCGCGCTTTGCTGCAGTTGGCGAAAATAATCTTCGCCTCCCCCGCCCTCCTTGGAATCTGTCGAACCGACAATGATGAGTTTCCAATCGGCAAAATTGCTGCGGCGCAAACGCGTGAATGCTTCAACCAGAGAATGCACGCCTTTCTCGGGATGGACACGCCCGACATAAAGGACGATTTTCGCACGCTTCTCCAACGGCAGCGGCGCTTCCGCCGAAATAATTTGCGGATGCGGATATGGAATCGCGATGACTTTATACGCTGACGACGGCGCTTCGCGTTTGACGGCGTCGGCTACGTCGCTCGACGGCGTCTGCAAACGCGCAGCTCTTCCGTAAAGACGCATCTGACCTTTCGGATAACGGCCGACATGGACGTAAATTTTGCCGGGCGACGAATCACGAACGAGTAGCGGCAGCCAGAAGGTATTCGTCACCAAAATGTCTGCCGACGGCAGAACCCGCCGAACCCGCAGCGAGTAAAACAGATCAAGAATTTTCAGCCAGAGCAACGAGCGTGGGGTATCGGATCCGCGGACGCGAATGTGGCGAACGCCATCAACGATTTCGTAACTGGCAAATTGCGGAAGTGCACGGGATATAATTGTCACGTCGTGGTTTCGGGAAACGAATTCCTGCGCGAGCGCGAACCAACTTTTTTCAATCGCGCCGCCCATCACCGGTGGAACCGGCAGAAACGCGCCGAGCACGATGGTGATTTTCATTGCGCCTGCAAAATCGCAAGCAGCGAACCGGCGGCGCGGTTGATTTCGAACCGGCGGAGAAAACAATTCCGCGCATTCACCCGCATCAGCTTTTGTTCGTCGGGCGAAGTGTGCAACCAGCGCTCGATTAACTGCGTGGTGCCAGCAAGATCGTCGGGCTCAACGTAGCCGGCATGATCGGCTGCAATCTCGCGCCAGATATTCACCCGATTTGAAATCAAAACCGGTACCCCAAAGGAAAGCGCCTCGATCACCGACATTCCGAAATTCTCCTGATGCGAAGGGAGAATGAACGCGTCGGCATTTTCGAATGCTCCGCGTTTTAGCGGCCCTTCCAGCATGCCCGCGAAAGTAACGTGCGGCGAAACGTCCATCCGCGCGACTCGCTCGCGCAACTGCCGCGTCCAACCGACTTGGTCCGGACCAGCAATGACGAGCGAGACCGGTTCGCCGGAAGCGTGACGAGGCAGCGCATCGATCGCCAGATCGCACCCCTTTTTCGGGTGAATGCGACCGAGAAACAGCAGCGTCCGCATTTTTTCGATCTCGGGAAATTTCGCGAGAAAAAGGTGGCGTGCCTGCGGCCCGGCTGGGCGGGGTTCTTCGATCCCAAGTGGGGAAATTTTTTCCTTGGCGCGATAAAGCCAGAAGGATTGGCGCGCCCGGGACCGTTCTTCTTCCGAGGTAAAAATTACCGCTGCAGCGTCGCGCAAGACCCGGTACTCGGCCCATGGCCAGTAGAGCCATTTTTTGAGATGTTTGAGAGGAAAGGTGCGCTTGAACCAGGGATCGAGCATGCCATGCGGAAAAACGAAATAAGGTGTGGAGGTTTTGTGAAAGCGTTGCCAGACGACAAAGCTGTGGTGTTGCCAGATGCCATGAACGATTACGCAATCGAATTTGTCGCCGTGCTCCTTGAGCCACTTCGATAAGGCACGCGAGTAATGATACCCGGTCAGGCCTGGGCCGAGAGCGTGCACAGTAAGAGATGGGTCACGCAGCCAGGGCGATTCCGGTTTATCCAACGCGACGATCTCAATCTGCACGCCGTGCTGTTGCAGCCATTTGCTCAATGAAATGACGGCACGCGCTACGCCGCCCGTTTCGGGATTCAGCGTCTGCACTATTTGCAGAACTCTCAAGTTAGATGACGAAGCCCTGGCGGCGGTTGAAATAGCCGCAATCGGGCGATAGAACGCTGAGTTCGCGTGCGGGTACGCCACCGTAAAGACGATACGTCTGGGTGTATGCCTTATTCAGGAGCGATTTGGCGCCGAGCACGCAATAATCGGGCAGGGCCGAACCGCCCAGCAACACACTATTGCTGCCGACAAAACAATAATCGCCCACGCTAATCGGATGCGAGACCTGGCGATTCTGCGCGATGTCGATGGTGTGAGAAATGAATTGGGATTGGAAGCCGGCGACGGTGGTGAAGCGGCCGATGGTGATGGCATTGGTGCAATCAAACAGATGGCGATGGGTGATGGCGGCATGTTCGCCCATGACTAACTCTGGGCGGCGGTCGGTCTCGCTGGCGAAATGACGCGACTCGCCCAGCGGAAAGCCGGTAATCCAATTACCGCGGCCAATCGTCGCGTGGGCTTTCAAATGCAGCAGGTTGAGATTCTTTGCCACGGTAAAATGACCAATGCTGGTGTTCTCTTCCATGATCAAACGCGAAGGCAAAACCCAGGCCAGACCAATGCGAGCAGCCGGATGAATCTGGAAACCAAATTGCCGCTCCAGAAACGCGCGCCGCATTTGCCACGGCAACAGCAACGAAATGAGCTGGAGAAAATTTTTCATGCGGCCATTCCCAACCCGCGATAAAGCGCGAGATATTGTGCCGCCATTCTTTTTGCGCTGAAGCGCATGGCATTCTGCAAACCGAGCTTACGATATTTTTCGCGCGTAGCCGGATCGCGCAACCGCAACAAATCTTCCGCGAATCCATCTTCATCGGCGATATCGCGGAGCAAGGCTGCGCCACCGGCGACTTCCGACATCGGTGCCGCATCGCGACAAAGCACCGGACAGCCACAGGCTTGCGCTTCCGCGATCGGCCAACCAAATCCTTCGAAGCGCGAGGGAAAGAGAAGGGCATGCGCGCGGTTGTAAAACGCTTCCAGTAATTCGCTCTCCGCTGAGACAATCTCGACGATCCGATCAGCTATGCCGAGGGCGCGCGTCTGTGTCCATAAATCGTTAGATAACCGATCGCCGGCAAAAACCAGCTGTGCATTCCAATGATCTTTTGTTTTGGCGAATATCCGCACTACACCCGCGCGATTTTTTCGTCGCAAGTGCGAACCGACATGCAGGACAAAAGGGCGATCCAGTTTTAATTGCGGCAGCTTTTCCAATCGTGCCTTCACCTTTTCCTCCGGCAACGGCCGGTACTTGTAGTTCAATCCATTTTCGATCACAGCGATGGATGGCGCATTCTTCCTCGTGCCGATCAGGCGAATCGCGTCCGCGGCGGTAGCGCTTGAGACACAGACGACCGCGCGAGCCCGGCGTAGACCGGCGACAATCCAACGCTGAAGAATTCTGCCGGTCCAAGAAGCCGGACAATCTGTTTCTTCGCCGAGGGCACCGCGCACGGCGAGCAGATCGTGACAGGTAACGACAACAGGAACGTCTGGAAAATATTTCGCATAGAAGGCATTGGAATGGTCGCAAATGTGAATGAGGTCGAGGCCGCGGAATTTTCGCAATCGCCTCGGAAAAATAATGAGTTTATCGACGTAGCCTGCCCATTTGCTGAGGACCACGAATTGCGCCGGGACAAGGCGTGCGAAATGGGTTTCGGGACGCGTCAGTTCTGCCGCAATTCCAAGCGTGCGCAATTCGCGCAGCATCATTTCGCTGAAGCGCTGCATACTTTGCTGCTGATCCGGCGGAAAATTACCGATCAACAGAACCATTGCGATGAGAGGCGTCGGCGCCATGGAGACGGTCAGCGTAGGCCGATCGGCCGTGAATCAATCGTGACGGCGGCGGCGTGACCGGAACTGGCGCAATTTTGCCAGGCCGGGTGGAAGCGAGACAAAGACCGTTAAGAACGACGGCGAAACCGAGACTTGTCGGCTGACCGAGTTGGCCATTGAGGATGATTAGAAAACCGGCACTGAAAAGTAAAAGCGGCAGGATTTCGGCGCGAGTAAGCGCCCGCAAACTAACGAAACCGAGATAGCCGGTCAGCGCGGCACGCCAAAGTAAGAAAGCCAGCCCAAGGATCGGACCGCTTTCAAAAATGATGCGGGTCCATTCATTTTCCGAAAGCAAAAAGGTGGACTGGCCCATCAGGAAGGCAGCGCCTCCGCTGGTACCGACGCCCAAGCCGAAACCGAAGATCGGTGCGTGGCCGAGATGTCCAAGCCCTTCGGTAAACCCGCCGAGGGTGCGCTGGATTAAACCGCCGGTGATAGTCGTTTCCGCCGCTTCCGCTGACTCGGTGAACCGGCTCGACAAAATATTAAGGCCCTCGTGCACAATGGGAAGGCGAGTGACGATCAGCAACGCAACCACCACCAAAACCAAACTTTTGCCGAAGCGATTGAGCGAATCGGGGCGAACCAGCAACACTATCACAAGCGAAAGCACAACCAGCAGGACCGAAACCACCAGTGAACGACTTCCCGAAACAACAATTGCCAGGAGAACGCTGCAACCGGCGCCGAGAAGCAACCAGCTGCGATAAGTCGCACTACGAAGGGCGCCGTAGAGCACGAAAGCGGCCGCTCCGGTGACATAATAGATCGGCCCCGAAATGAATGAAAAAGTGCCAGGCGGCCGGATTTTTCCGCCACCGGCAGTGATCTGTTCACCTTCGCCCAGACCGACGGTGCGATTGATGAGAGACTCGGGCGCGGAGTGGAATTGCAGCGCCATTAACAGACTCATCGGAATCATGCCGAGCAAAATCCACCAGCCGATTTTCCTGACGTCATCGGCGTCGAAGACGCGCGCGAAAATAAAAATGAGGGGAAGATGCAGGAAGTTTGAGCGAAACCCATAAGCCGTAACGAGCAAAATGCGCGACATCGGCACATAAGGGTCGAGGACGAAGATGGCAACGATCCAAGTAAGAACGCCGATGATGGCGAGTGAAGAGATGAAGGTGTTGCGCGGAAAAACGCGGGCGCGCCAGGCCAGAAAATAGATCGCCAAAACCACTGGATCGCGTACCAACAGCAACGGGTTGGAAAATTGCGGAACGATCCATTTACGCAAAGCGCCCTCGATAATGAGGAGGAAGAAGTAGAGATAGACGAGTCGGCGAATTTTCTGAAGCTCGGCAGAATCACTGGCGCTAGGTGTCGGCCGCGAAATAGTGGCAGGGTTCGACATTGGCCGGCTAACTAATCATCACTTCCTGCGCCATGGTAACGAGAGCGCGCCGATAATTTTCCCAGGAATGCCTTTGCGCCTTTTCACGGGCAGAAATTTTCATCGCGCGCAAACGTTCGCGATCGCGCAATAGCAGTCCCAGTTTTTCAGCGATTGCTTCGGCAGAACGAATGGGAACAATAAATCCATCTATGCCATCATCAATTACGTCCGGACCAGCGGTATGCGCGGTAGTAATAACCGGTGTCCCCTGCGACATCGCTTCGGTAATGGCAAGACCGAATCCCTCGAAAAGCGATGGAAAAATTAGCACATCGTGCTGGCACATTTCGAGCAGGACCCGCGCATGACTCAGGCTTGGGAGCCAGCGATGAGTGCGAACCGCTTGATCGAGTGGGCGACAACCTTCGACTGCTTTCCGGCCCAGCAACGTCAGCTCGCAGTTTTCTTTGCCGATTAATTCGACTGCGCGCAAGGCGTAAGAAAGGCCTTTGCGCTGACCAAGGGAGCCAGCAAATAAGACTTTTAATTTGGTCCCGCCGTTCGCAATTTCGTTAGTCGCGACGGGCGGCGCACCATACGGAATCACCGTGACCGACCGCTGGTGTGGTTCTTCCGCGAGGGTCGATTTGGTGAAGGTGCTGGCCACGACTACGCGTGTGGCCAGACGCAGCTCTTCATCTTTGCGCGCGAGCTTTTCGTTGCTGTCACGCATGCCCGTCAACGTCGGCGCCCATTCCGGTTCGCGTTCGCATTCCTCGGCAAAAACGCGTTGGGCAATGCGCCAGTAGCCGATGGGCAGATCGTAAAGGCGAGGAATTCGGCGATGTTCTGCCGCCGCAAAAGTTGCGACCGCGCAATCTTCGTAGGCGTAGACAAGTTTGCAGTTCTCGCTGTCTCGAATTTCCGCGGCCACGGTCCGATCGAGGACAGCCGAAATTGCGTCAATGCTCAAGAAGCCGCGCTCATGTTCGGACCAAAGCGGCAGATGAATTGCACCGAAAAATAAT
>QHPP01000204.1 GCA_003219125.1 Verrucomicrobiota bacterium | reverse complement strand
CGACTGCTGACGAAGTGTGATGAAATATTCGTTTTTGGGAAACCTCCGTTCTATCCGTTGAACTACGGGGACGCCTCAGAAATCCGATGTCAGAAATCAGAGATCAGACACTCGGGCGCCATCAGGAAAAATCCAGAGATCGGCCTCGAACCCAAGGGATCTACGCCTGAGGCAGGAAACCAGGATCGGCAATCTTTCTGTCCGGTACAAAACTTTCTTTGATGAACCCCCATGCACTCTTTCCGGAGACAGATCTTGCTTCGGACAGCAGTCCAAATAGATTTCCAGCTTTGCGCGATTTAAATGCACGACGGCGAAATGATTGATAGTTTGGAGCGCACTTCCGCCGCTCACCTGCCCGTTGCCCACGGCGGCGAGCTTGTCGACCTTTACGTTGGTCCCGAGCGAAGGGCGGAGATCAAGTTTGAGTCGAGGGGATTGCCATCCTGGGACTTAACCGCCAGACAGCTCTGTGATCTTGAGCTTCTCCTCAACGGAGGTTTTTCGCCTTTGCGCGGTTTTATGACGAAGGCCAATTACGAAAACGTTTGCCACGAGATGCGGCTGGCGACAGGTACTCTTTGGCCGATTCCGATCACGCTTGATGTAAACGAAGATTTCGCGAAATCGCTGACTCCAGGGCGCAGCAAGATTGCTCTCCGGGATCCTGAAGGAGTGATGCTGGCGCTGTTGCACGTGGAAGAACTGTGGAAACCCGATCGCCTCCAGGAAGCGCAAACGGTATTCAATAGCACCAGCCCGGCTCACCCGGGGTCCGACCATGTGCGTAACAAGTCGAATCCATGGTACGTCGGAGGCCGGCTTGAGGGTGTGCAGCGGCCTTCCAGCTATGATTTCAAAACATTGCGTTTGTCGCCTTCTGATTTGCGGCAGCAATTCGCCCGGCAAGGCTGGCGCCGAATTGTTGCCTTCCAGACCCGGAATCCGATGCATCGGGCTCATGTCGAATTGACCTTCCGTGCATGCAAACAAGCCGAAGCGAGTTTGCTTATTCACCCGGCAGTGGGACTGACAAAGCCAGGTGACGTCGATTACTTCACGCGAGTCCGGTGTTATCAGGTAGTTCTGACGAAGTATCCGCGTGGAACAGCAAAACTTTCCCTCCTACCGCTGGCCATGCGGATGGCGGGACCACGAGAGGCGATCTGGCACGCTCTCATCCGAAAAAACTGCGGTTGTTCGCACATGATCATCGGGCGCGATCATGCCGGGCCGGGCACCGATGCCAGTGGAAAGCCATTCTACGACCCGTATGCGGCCCAGGAATTATTTAAGAAATACGAACCTGAAATCGGTGTGACGATGATCCCCTTCCACAACATGGTTTATGTGGAGGATAACGCCAAGTACTTGCCAGAGGATGAAGTTCCGCGCGACGCCCGGGTCCTGAAGCTTTCAGGTACGGAATTACGCCAGCGGCTCAATGAAGGGCGTCTGATCCCGGACTGGTTTACCTATTCTGAAGTCATACTAGAACTGCGGAGAAGTTTCCCGCCCCGGCACCAACAGGGTTTCACCGTTTTCTTCACTGGCTTGTCCGGCGCCGGCAAATCAACCATTGCCAACGTCCTGCTTATCAAGCTTCTCGAAATCGGGGGCCGGCCGGTTACGCTTTTTGACGGCGACCTTGTCCGGAAGCATCTGTCCTCCGAGCTTGGCTTTTCGCGCGAACACCGCGATCTAAACATCCGACGCATTGGTTACGTCGCTTCCGAGATCACCAAGAACCGTGGCATTGCCATCTGTGCCCCCATCGCTCCGTACGATGCCATGCGGAAAGAGGTCCGCGCCATGATCGCGCCGTTGGGCGGATTCATCATGGTGCATCTCTCCACTCCAGTTGAAGTTTGCGAAGAACGCGATCGCAAAGGTCTCTACGCCAAAGCGCGGGCGGGCATTATCAAGGAGTTTACGGGTATCTCCGATCCCTACGAAGAACCGACTGATGCGGACATCACCATCAATACGGCTGAACTCGCCCCCGACGAGGCGGCCCAGGAAATTATCCTTCATTTGGAAAGCGAAGGGTTCATCGGGAATCCGACTACCCCACGCGTATAGATCGCGGCCCTCCCCTAATTCCTCTCCCTCGGGCAGAGGAGGTCGAAAAGCGCCGAGTGAGGGCCTCGGCGCAGGCCTCGTCGTCGTCTCTTTCGCGTCGCTGTCTAAACGACGATAGAGAAAAACAAATAACGTAATTCGACTACCGAGCCGGATCGCGCAACGTTCGCTTGGACTACAAGCCCACCTCTTGCCATCCAAATGAAAGCTAGGGAGGAGGGCTTTTTGCCGGAACTAGTGCAGGTCCGCTCATGCTCTTAAGCATTCGACCCAGATCGCTGTTGGTGGAAATGACGGCCGTAGTGTCGTGCTCGAAAGCGGACCGTGCTACGTCGAGACTGCGCAGAAAAAGGTAAAGGTCCTGCGCATCGGGTGCGCTGTAGGCATTGGCGTAAATACGTGCAGCTTCCGCGTCAGCTTCGCCTTCGATCTTTAGAGCGTCACGGTTAGCACTGGAAATAATCGACGCCACTTCGCTCTCTTTTTGTCCGCTGATGTTGGCAGCCTCGCCGTGACCTTCAGAACGAAACCGGGCCGCGATTTGGTGGCGTTCGCTCGACATCCGCTCAATGATCTTCTCAGCTACCGCCGGGTTGTACTTACTGCGCTTGAATCGCTCATCGAGTAGTTCGATGCCAAAGTCTGCGATCTTTTGCCGGGTGCGTTCCGTAATTTGTTTCTCAATCTCCCCTCGCCCAAGTTGAATATCGGGAATATTGCTTGGCAAAATGGTGCCGCTCTTCTCCAGCTCCGGATCGCGCAAAGGCTGTCGTCCTTTAGTTACGCGAATAATTTCGACGAGATCGTGAGTAGCTACCGCTGTCCGCGTTTCGCTACCGAGAATATCGTCCAGTCGGGAGAGCGCGCTGCGTTCGTCATTTAACCGGTTATAGTAAAGAAGCGGGTCGCTAATGCGCCAGCGCGCGAAGCAATCGACAATGAGATAAAGCTTGTCTTTGGTCGGGCATTCCGTCGGCTTGCCGTCCCAGGCGAGCACGCGTTTATCAAACCGGTTTACCTTATCGAAGAGTGGCAGCTTCAACTTCAATCCCGGGGTAGTTTCGGTGCGAATGGCTTTGCCGAAACGAGTAACAATCGCGTCTTCGTATTGACGAACGATAAAGAGCATTGAACCCCATTTAAGTCCCGTTAGAATGAAGATGAGACCCAGTATCGCCATGGTGCGGGACTGCAAAATCCGGATCAGGGTTGGCGGCATACTCAGTAGTTCCCTAATGGGTTGAGTGCGGCGATTCGGGGGTCGTTAGCGGGAGCGTTTGCAAGATGTTTTTCAGGCTGTCATCCACAATTACTTTCTTTTGTAAAGCCGGCAGAAGCGCCTGCATTTGTTCCAGGTAAATCCGGCGCCGGGTAATGTCGGGTGCTTTACGGTACTCGGCTAGGAGAAGGGTGAACTTCTCCGCGTCGCCTTTGGCCTGGTTTACCCGATGAAAGGCGTAAGCTTCCGCTTGTTTCAGACGTTCCTTCGCCTGCCCGCTGGCATTTGGGACCGCATCATTGTAAACCGCCCAGGCCTGGTTGATCGCAGTCTGCTTCTCTTGTTGCGCCTGGTTTACTTCGTTGAAAGCAGCCTGTACCACCGCCGGAGGGCGCACCGTGGCAAGTTGGACCTGTTGAATCTGAAGGCCAAGTTTGTAGTCGGAGCAAAGCTCAGCCAGGCGTTTGAGCGAGCCGGTTTCAATATCGTGGCGCCCAATGGTAAGGACTTCATCCACGGTACGATCGCCGATTACTTCACGCATCACGCTTTCCGATAAGTCACGCAAGGTTTGCTCCGGCTCGCGCACACCAAACAAATACATTTTCGGATCGGTAATTCGATATTGTACCACCCACGGCACCAGAGCGGTGTTAAGGTCGCCGGTGATCATGGTTTCGGTGTCTTCCGCTTCCCGGTCCTGCTGGTAAGGATTGGTGGCGCCCGGACTGGAAAATCCGAACTCGAGTTTCAGAAGTCGCTGCGTCGGCACGATGACGAGCTCGTCCACATGGGGAATGACATAGGTCAAACCGGGATCTTCGATTCCGGACAGCGCGCCAAAGCGAAGCTTGACGCCGACGGAGTTTGTCGGAATGGAACGAAACCCGAACAGGAGCGAGAAAAGGGTGACCGCTATTCCGACGCAGGCGATGATGCCCAGGCCAAACCGCACTGGTTTGATGCCAAAGCTGGGAGAGGCGGGCCCAGACGAGCGAATGATTTGCATGCCGGATTTCGACTATGGGGCGGTCAAGCAGACGCGGCAAGTCATTCCCGGCCGCCCAGACGTTTGAACCGAATGTGGACTAATCAGGGAAACGACGCCTCGATTCAATCTCAACACTGCATCTGCGCGAAAGAAGAATCGCTAAAATGAGAAGGGTCTGGCACGAATCAGGGCTGACATTCCACCTTACGCCAGAGGCAGGTGATAGATCATATCGAGCGTCGATATAATGGCATGACCAATGCTGCAAAAAGCACAATTTCTAAAACGATGAACACTCCACCACCAAACCAAAAAGGATTCACTCTTGTCGAAATCATGATTGTTGTCGCAATCATAGCGTTGCTCGCGGCCATCGCTGTGCCCGGATTCTTGCGCGCGCGCAAGCGCTCCCAGGCCAGCCGCATCCTGAATGATTTAAGGATGATTGACTCAGCGCTTGATCAATACGCAATCGAGCACAACAAAAAAAGCAACGACCCCGTTGGCACAGCCGATTGGACCAGCTACGTCAAGAAGGGCTCCCCCCTTTACAATACCGGTAACAGTCTCTTTGGCACCGGTTATGGCTCGCAAACGGTAGATCTAATTCCACAGGTGCCTTCAAACGACTACAATGTACTGTCCGACGTTGCTGGAACAGGCTTCTGGTCTCCCTACGGACCGTAAGAAAAATTGCGTTTCGGCGCGATGGGTTGACTAGATCAAGCGAAGTCCTCCCGAACGGTGACGAAGTCTCTCCAAGCCAAGGACTACGATGCACTCAGTGCCTTCCGATATGCGATGCGGAAGTTTCTTCGTGTCAGCAAGGAAGTGGTTGCCGCTCGGGCAAAACTGACGCCAGAACAATATGAAGCTCTCCTCGCGATCAAGGGTAGTTCCGGCGCCCACGGCGTGACGGTTGGCGAGATAAGCGAGCAGCTCCAAGTGAAGCATCACACTGTCGTCAGTCTTCTCGACAAATTGGAAGTACGGAAGCTAGCCACCAGGAAGCGAGCTGCCGCTGACAGACGCAACGTAAACGTGCAATTAACCAAGGCCGGCGCGTTGCTCCTCGCGCGTCTGGCCGCAATTCATCATCGCGAGCTCCAGCAGCGCAGCCCCGAAATAATCGATGCTCTCCGGCGAATACGAGAGTAAAGCGGATAAGTCCGCACGTACTCGATTTGCACCTGGTGGGGCCGTATCAGAAATTTGTATAGCAATTGCGCCCACGGGGAATACGATTGGGTAATGCACGCGACAGGCGTGCGCTACCCAGCACCGAGCCTGGCCCGTCCATGTTCTCGGGCGAGATCAAGGATTGGGCCAATGGGAACAATGCGGCTCGGATTAATCTTCTCGTGCGTCATGTAGTAATGCCGCTTGATGTGATCGAAGTCCACCGTCTCGGCAATGCCATCATGCTGGTATAAGTCGATAAGATAGCCTTGGAGGTTATGGTAGTCGAGGATACGCCGCAGACTACACTTGAAATGAATGTAGTAGACGACATCGAAACGAATGAGGGTGCAAAATAGCCGCCAATCGGCCTCGACTATTCTCGTTCCGAATAAATAGCGGCTCCTGGCCAATCGCTCTTCCAGTTGATCAAGGGCATCGAAGAGTTGGCTGCAAGCCCGTTCGTAAACGTGTTGCCTGGCGGTGAAACCAGCTTTGTAGACGCCGTTGTTGATCTTGTCGTAAATGAAGGCACTTAGTTTCTCCTGTTCCGCGGCTATGTCTTTGGGAAAAAGATCCATCTCCTTATTCTGCGCCAGCGCGCGAAAGGCATCGTTAAACATCCGGCAAATATCGTCCTCGCAATTATTGACAATGCGTCGCGTTTGCTTGTCCCAGAGCACCGGGACGGTGACGCGGCCATCAAATTTCGGATCGGTCAGCTCGTAAGTTTCGGCGAGAAAGTGAAAACCGTTAATTGGGTCGGTCGAGGCAAAGGGCTCGCGGGAGCCCGCGCCTCTATAAGAACCGGAATTGGGATCACGAAAAGCCCATCCATGTTCATCGCGTACCGGGTCCACGACCGTCAGACCGATGATCTGCTCCAACCCGAGCAGCTTACGAGCAATTAACGTCCGGCTTGCCCATGGACAAGCCAGTGAAATGTAAAGGTGATAGCGATCAGCTACGGCAGGATAATCCGTGCTACCGTCGCTAGAAACCCAGTCGCGAAAGGCGTCCTCCTGCCGCTGAAACTCACCGGACTCGGATTGTTCCTTTGCAAACTGCCCCTTCATTTTTCCAAACCGCTTTCCTTTAGCACGAAGAGTAAAGGGTATCCAGCTCAGAGCGACCGCCAGTTTCAGCAGCGATGAATGTACTATTCGGCGGCGGTGGCAATGATAAACGCCTGTTTCGGGGCGGCATTTCCTGCTTCTTATTGATATATTCCACAGACCCAATGGGATACACGGCTATCAAGGCAGTGTGAAGCCGCTACGACTCGGGGTTGCGCTCGGAGCGCCTTACGTAGTTCCCGCAGCAGAAGCTGCGTAGTCCCCTCGCTCATCGCGGCACGGCAGCGGCTCATTATGGAATCTATGAAATTTAACACCCGCAGACTGGAGATTGGTTCCTACCTTACCCGAGGGTCTCCTCGCCCTTGTTTTGATGGCCGGATCATCAGCTAAGTAGAGGATATGCGCGAGGCCCCTGGCTTCGATTGAACTGCATGCCACAAAAGGAGAGCAACTTATGAATATCCGCGACGATCAGACAAACCGGCGCATCCTCGTCATTGACGACAATCGCTCTATCCACAACAGTTTCCGTGCAATTCTGCGCGCGGATTCAGGCAAAAGCGCGCTAGATGAAACCGAAGCACGGCTTTTCGGCGAAGCGACTTCTGGCCCGCGGGCACTGGGTTTCACGATGGAGTCCGCATACCAGGGCGAGGAAGGCATCGAGTTGCTACGGAGCGCGCTCGATAAGGGTCAGCCTTACGCCATGGCGTTTGTCGATATGCGAATGCCGCCCGGGATGGATGGTCTCGAAACGATTACAAAACTCTGGGAGCTCGACGCCGATCTCCAAGTTGTGATCTGCACAGCCCATTCGGACTATGGCTGGCATGATCTTGTGGCGAAGCTCGGCAGCTCTGATCGGCTGCTCATTTTGAAGAAGCCCTTCGACGTTGTTGAAGTGCGGCAAATGGCGGAAGCGCTCTGCGCCAAATGGGAATTGTTGCGGCGCGGCCGACATCATCTGGAGGAACTCGAAGCACGCGTTGCCGAGCGGACCCAGAACCTTTCCCAGGCCAACCAGGAACTACGCGATCAGTTTGCCGAGCGGAAACAGGCGGAGGCCGCACTGCGCGAAAGTGAATTACGCTTCCGTCAACTGGCGGAAAACATCAGCGAGGTTTTTTGGGTTTCCTCGCCTACTGGCGAAGAATTGTTCTACGTCAGCCCCGCCTATGAGCAGATTTGGGGATGGGCGCGCCAAACTATCTACGAAGATCCAAAGCAGTGGTTTAAGAATATCCTGGAAGAGGATCGGCCACCCGTAGCCAAGGCCTTATCGGAATTGTCCCAAGGCACGAACTACGAATTAGAATATCGCATCCGGCACCAGAATGGTTCCATCCGGTGGATCCGTGACCGGCGTTTCGCGATACGCGGCGAAGACAGGCAAGTCGTGCGGACATGCGGTGTGGCAGAAGACATCACCCAACGTAAAAACCTTGAGGTCGAGATGTCTAAGGCGCGTGATGCGGCCTTGGAGGGAGCACGCATGAAATCAGAATTTCGATTACGCGGAGACGATTTGCAGCAGCGCCCACTCGCTGCTCTCGATTTTGAACGACATTCTCGATTTTTCCAAAATCGAGGCCGGTAAGCTGGAGTTTGAGAACCTGGAGTTCGATTTGGATGAAGTGATCAACGGTGCATTGAGTGTTCTCGTGCCGGAAGCACGAGCAAAAGGCTTGGAGCTCCGGAGCGAGATTGATCCCAAGGTTTGCACCGGTCTTTGTGGTGATCCCGGACGGCTGCGCCAGGTATTGACAAATCTTCTTAATAACGCGGTGAAATTTACAGAGCAGGGCGAAGTGGTGCTGAGGGTTTTTTCTCAGGAAGAGATGCCATCAGTAGTATCTTCTATTGAGGGGATCTCGGGCAGCAAAGCGACCCTGCGGTTCGAAGTCAAAGACACCGGGATCGGTCTGAGTGAAGACGCGCGCGGACGAATCTTCGGAGCTTTCAATCAAGCTGATCAATCAACGACACGACGCTATGGCGGCACCGGGCTTGGGCTGACGATTTCGCGGCATCTGGTAACAATGATGAATGGTCAGATCGGAGTTGAAAGTGAACCAGGCAAAGGATCGATATTTTGGTTTACGGCCGCGTTTGAGAAACACGCTGCCGGAAAAGGAGCGCCGGCGAAGCAAAAACCTCTTTCAGCCAGGCGTGTGCTGCTGGTAGATGACAACGCCAATGATTGCCAAATTCTTGGCGCACAGCTCGCCGCCTTGGGAATGCGATGCACATCAGCGGCCAGCGCGGAAGAAGCCCTTCAATTCTTCTGCGAGGCAATTACGGATAAAGATCCGTACGCTCTTGCCATTATCGATATGCAAATGCCGGGAATGAATGGAACGGAGCTGGCTCGGGCCATTAAAAGCGACCATATCACGAAGGATACGTGCATCATCATGCTCAGCGCCGTCGGGCACTCCATCGATGCGAATACCCGCAAAAATGCGGACATCGCCGCTTTTCTGGCTAAACCAGTAAATCAACCGCACCTCCACCAGTGTTTGGCCAGTGTCCTGGGGCCCGCGCCGTCAAAAAGGACTAAACCGAAAAACTATGCCTCGAGCAAAGCGCCCGCACAGCCAACTCACGATACCCGGATCCTGGTTGCAGAAGATAATGAAGTGAATCAACATGTCATGCTCTTGCTGTTGGAGGACCTCGGTTATACCGCAGACATGGTCGCAAACGGCAAAGAGGCCCTGGCGGCGCTGAGCCATCATTCCTACGATATCATTTTGATGGATTGCCAAATGCCGGAGATGGACGGCTATGAAGCTTCGCGCACCATCCGTCGGAAATTCGACCGCCCGCCACGCATCATCGCCATGACCGCGCATGCGCTGCGCGGCGACCGCGAGAAGTGCCTGGCCGCGGGAATGGACGACTATCTTTCCAAGCCAATCATTGCAAAGAAACTGGAAGCAGCGTTGCAAAGATGGGCGCCGACTCGCAACACGAATGCGCCGGTCGATCTTCAACGCCTCCGCGATGTTTGTGGCGATGCTCCCGGCACCATGCGAAGGCTCGCCGACCTCTATCTGGAACAAGGCGCGGAACTTTTACCAGCCATGGAAGTGGCCATTCGCAACAACGATGCAAAAGATTTGAGCTCGATCGCGCACCGCTTTCGGGGCGCGAGCCTAAGCTGCGGAAGTAATTCAATTGTTCCATTTCTAAACGAACTGGAGCAGCTGGGTAAGAGCGGCGACCTTGCGGTGGCATCCGTGGCATATGAAAAAGCGAGTTCGGAATTCGCCCGAATCCGTTCGTTTCTCGAAAGCCATCTTCAAAATGGTGAAAACGGGCTGAAAGGAGAAACGCTCGTCCGGCTTTGTTAAGGCGAGATCTTGTTACGCCCAGCTACGCAGCGGTGAGGACGCCGCGAAAGCCTCCTGACCTAAAGCGGAATTCTCAACTTCAGATCGTCGATTTGGCCAACGGCCTTCTCCAATTCCTTCACCCGCGCTGACAAGGCGGCATGTAACTCGAGAATGCGTAATCCGACCTGGATGCGCGCCAAAAGTTCGTTCTTGTCGAACGGCTTAATCAGGTAATCATCTGCGCCCGCATGTAATCCTTCCACGATATTTTCCTTGGCGCCAAGTGACGTAAGCATGATCACGTAAACCATTTTTCCGCTTTCACGAATGCGTCGACAAACTTGCAGGCCATCCATTTCTGGCATCATCCAATCGAGAATGGTAAGCGCCGGACCTTGCTCGGCTCGCAACGCCGCCATTGCTTCATGACCGTCTTTTGTGACAACGGCCTTAAAACCCCATTTTTCCATCAAGCTGTTCATCAGCGTTCGCGAGACCAGGTCATCCTCGGCAATTACGATGGGCATTTTAGCGAAACGTGCGACAGCTGGGCCTGCGGCGAGCTCGGTAACTTTGGGCTCGTCCGGTTTTCCCAAATCAGAGATCTGCCAGGGAGGCGAGAATGGGATATCCTTCGTGTTCGACATCCGGTGCGTTCCGCCTACGGCAAAACCTATAACCTGTCAATCGGGCCCATTAAAGAGCGTCCTACGTGCCCTCCCTGTCGGCGCCAGAGTGAGTTGAATCTGGCCTTTTTACTGCGGAAACGGCGTCGGTCTGAAAAACGTCTTGCAGTGGCTGCTCGTCAGTCTCCTCCGCGCCATCTGCTCCCGACGGCGAGTCTTCTCCCTTAATTAGCCGCCGCGGGTGGGGGTGAGCTCGCGAAGAATGCCCGCTAAGTGGAAGCCGATGGATCGCAGAGGGTGGCGGGAACTGATCATCGTCTGGAAATGGAGCCGAACACAGGTCCAACGCGAGAGAACGCTTCTGACATTTTTCTTCATGGCTTCTATAGGAATAAGCGTTCCTCACGCCGGATGCGGCACGGCAGAACGGTATTTTTGGGTAGGGCTTTTACGTAGGCCTGGATGGTTGGAGACGAACGAGCGACGCATCAGCCCCCGTGAAATTGCTGCCGCCGATTCCGGCAGAGCGCGATTAAGCCTCAATTATCTTGTTACGAACGGCGTACCGAATCAACTCACTAAACGATTTCAAACCCAGTTTCTTCATGATTGCGGCGCGATGTGTTTCCACCGTGCGCACACTAATCCCCAGGATCGTGGCAATTTCCTTGCTACTTTTACCCTCGGCCAGAAGCTGCACGATTTCCCGCTCCCGGTCGGTGATCCGACTTTTTTCGGGAGTCCCTTCGACAGCTCTTTTTCCCTGAAGATACTGCGCGAAAACGATCTCCGAGATCCGCGAGGTAAAAAAATGTTTATGTTCGGAAAGTGCTTTGAGCGCGTCGATTAACTGATCGGCCGCGTCTGTTTTCATGATGTAGCTACGTGCTCCGGAGTCGAAGACATCGTGAACCAGCTCTTCCGTCTCCTGTCCTGTAAAAATCAGGACTTCTGTCTCAGGCGACTTCTTTTTGATCTGGCGTGTCGCGTCCAGTCCGTTCAATTCGGGCATTGAGATATCCAGAATCACGATGTCCGGTTTTAGTTCGGCCGTCAGTGAAACCGCGTCCCGACCGTTATCGGCTTCGCCGACAATCTCCCATTCCGGGATCGCCGATAGAAGCGCACGCGTTCCTTGGCGGACCACCTTATGATCATCTGCGAGAAGAATGCGGAGAGTCTTCACGACACAACAATTATCGCCCCTGGAAGTCTTAAGCCCATTACTGCTACCGGGCGATAGAGTGAGCCACAAGCTGATACTGAACGTCAGGGATCACTTTTTTGGAAGCGGCGCCAGTTGCTTTAAAACAGCGGTTTCTAGGACGGTAAGCAGCTTCCTTGTATCGTACGGTTTGCTTAGAAAATTCACTACCCCAAGCTCCTGAAGTTCAGCCAGGCGAGGCTCATCCTCCTGTCCAGTAGATGCGATGAAGATCATATCCGATTTCATCTTTTTAAGCGCCCGAATCAGCGCAATACCGTCGATATACGGCATCCTCATATCGGTGAGGACGGCGCTGACCGAATTCATTTCTTGAGCGAAGATAGCCAATGCCTCGGGCCCATAAGTCGCTTCCAGCACGCGGTAGTTGTGCTTCTCCAGAGTCATTCTTGCGACCCGGCGAATGTTCATCTCATCGTCGACCAGCAGAATTAATTCGCCATTTCCCTTAGTCACTCGCGGGGTCTCTTTCTGGGGTTGAGCGACATCGGCTTGGACAGCGGGAAGGAAAACCTTAAAAGTCGTACCCCTACCCTGTTCGCTGTAGACGGAAATAAAGCCTGCGTGACTTTTCACGATTCCTAACGAAGTGGACAGCCCCAGACCGGTGCCTTTGCCGGGATCCTTAGTGGTGAAGAATGGCTCGAAGATCTTCTCAAGCAGCGCACGCGGTATCCCGACCCCGGTGTCGCTCACACGTAGGGTCGCATACGACCCAGCCTTGGCGCCTGGCATCATTGCAGCATAATTGTCGTCCACCTCCAGATTTTGTGCCGCCAAAACCAGCGAGCCGCCATTGGCCATAGCGTCCCGTGCATTGGTGGAAAGATTCAACAAAACCTGATGCAGTTGAGTGGGATCGCCACTGATCGACCAAGGATGCTCTGGGTATTGGCCTGTGACTTCGATCGATTTAGGAAATGTCTTCCTCGCGATCTCGACCATTTCGTCAATGAGATGCCGTGGGTTAATTAGCACCCGCTCACCTTCCACGCCGCGCGCGAAAGTAAGCACCTGCTTAACAATGCTGGAGCCACGTCGTGCGCTTTCCTCGATCAGCGAAATCATGGCACCGGCATGTTCGCCCCTCACATTGCCACGGAGTGATTCCGCGCCCATCAAAATCGGCCCGAGGACATTATTCAAATCATGGGCGACGCCGCCCGCCAGTGTGCCAATGCTTTCAAGCCGCTGCGCGCGCAGCAGCCGCATTTCAAGTTTTTTTTGCTCGGTGACGTCGGTGTTGATACTCAGGACAGAACGCGGAGTTCCGTCGGGATTGCGCACGATGGTCGATCGTCCATTGACGAGTACCTCTCGGCCATCCTTCGTGACTTGCCTGAGTTCGCCGTGAAATTCCCCGGCTGGGGCAAGAGTTCTAGATGCCGCTTCGCGCTCCTTTGGATCGGCGTAGATTAATCTGCCGATTGGCTCGCCCAGCGCTTCGTTCGCGCTCCAGCCGTACAAGTGTTCCGCCCCTTTGTTCCAAAAGGTGATTTGATCATCTTCGAAGTTCCGGATGATGATCGCGTCCCGTGCATGATTGATAATGTCAGTTTGTTCGAGCAAGCGTTCCTCCGCGCTCTTTCGCTCGATGATCTCGGCCTCCAACTTATTGTTGAGTTGATCCAGCTCCTGCCTTCGGAATGACGTGGTTCTTGGTTGTGGCGTTGTGGAGGGCGTCGAGAATCTGCACCACAGGCGCGGGCTTACGAAGATATTTGTTTGCGCCTAACTTAAGCGAAAGTTTTTCGTCGCTCGGGGACGTATAAGTCGAGGTATATATGATAATTGGAAGGTCTCGGTGTTCCTTGCTCTTTCTAACCTCGTAGCAAAAACGGTAACCATCCATGTTCGGCATGAGAAGATCCGAAATTGCGGCGTCGACCTTTTGCCGCTTCAACTCCTCCAGACCTTCCACGCCATCGCTTGCCTCTAACACTGTGACGCCTTCGGCCTCCAGTTGCGCCCGGAGCAACTTCCGGTTCGTGTCAACGTCGTCGAGAATCAGAACATTCACGGTCGCAATTAGAGTCCTTTCAGTTAAGAGGCGAGACGTGAGCCTCCCAGAATCTCTGCCACTTGCACTGGCAGCTGGTGGATGTCGATCGGTTTGGTGATATAACCGTCACATCCCGCGGCCAGAGCCTTTTGATCGTCGCCTTTCATTGCAAAAGCAGTCAACGCGATGATGCGGATATGTTTTGTACGCTCGTTTGCTTTGATTTTGCGCGTCAGAGTTAGCCCGTCCATCCCGGGCAACGCGATATCCATTAGGATTAAGTCGGGCAAATTGCGGTCAACTATGATTTGGGCTTCTTCGGCGTTCACCGCTTCAAGGACTGCGTAACCGGCGTCTTCCAGCACGTCGAAAGCGAGCTTCAAATTCCTGACGTTATCATCGACGACGAGAATGCGTTTTCTTGGCGCAGACATAAACGGCTAGATCTTTGTTGCCGATGCCAACCCATTGATGGCAAAAACATCGCCTTTACTCGGCTTCGCTAACGACCCTAAAACGCCCATGTTTTCGATTGAACCGAACGCAAGGCGGCTCTTACTAAGAAGATATGGAGCGCCTGAGTGCAATCGATTGCATGGTGTCCTATTGTTTCAAGATCGCCCCCGGTGCCCGAAGACCCCGCTAGGGACGCTGCGTTCCTCCTCACAAATCAGGCAGTAGCATCGAATGTTCCATTTGCTACGAAAATGCCCGCCTCGCGTTGTTATATATCGTCTCGTCAGCGAGTTATACTACCACAATTAGCTTTTACTCGGGCCCTCCAACTAGTCCGGTAAAATACCCGATTGGCAACGCACCCAATTACTTCTACCTCAGTTAATTAGCTAGTTCCGTCATTGAGGGTAACGTGGCAGTAAATAGACTTCCCTTCCCCGGCTCAGCCTCGACCCTGATATGGCCGCCCTGCAACTCAACGATCTTCTTTGTTAGTGCCAAGCCAAGCCCGGTGCCTTCGAAACGACGCGCTGTTCCTGAATCAAGGCGTTCGAACTCAGTAAAAAGCCGTCCCAGATCTTCCGGCTTGATCCCAATACCGGTATCACGCACTTGCACCTCGAAATGCCGCTCATCCAGCCGTTTCGCGCACACCTCCACATTGCCACCTTGGTCGGTGAACTTTACGGCGTTGGACAGAAGATTATAAAGAACCTGCTTAAATTTTTGCTGATCAAGTGTGGCCATTTGCAATCCCGCATCAACCGTCACAGTCAGACCGACTTGCTTGAGATCGGCCATAGTTTTTACTACCGCGGTCGCTTCTTCCAATGCCTCGCGAATCAGGAATGGTTCTGGATGCAATTCCATCTTCCCAGCCTCCACCTTGGCCAGATCGAGCACGTCGTTGATCAAAGTTAGTAGATGATGCGCACTGCTCAGAACATCATTTAAGTATTCCTTTTGCTTGGGTTGAAGCGGGCCGGGCTTTTCACCGATCAGGAACTCAGTGAATCCGATGATGCCATTGAGCGGCGTCCGCAGCTCATGCGACATGTTGGCAAGAAACCGGTTCTTGGCCAAAATCGCTCTTTCCAACTCAACATTCTTTTCCCGTAACGCATGCTCGACCCGTTTCCGCTCGGTCACGTCCCGAATCGCGCTTGAGAAGAAAAGCCCCTCTTCTGTTTCGAGCGCACTGAGACTGATCTCGACCGGAAACTCGCTTCCATCCTTTCGCAATCCGTAAAGCTCGAAACCCACACCCATGGCGGTAGGTTTCGGCGTCGTAAAAAAACCCGCGCAATGCCCCGAATGCACCTTACGGAATCTTTCCGGCACCAGCATTTCGATCCTTTGGTCGAGCAATTCGTCGCGTTGCCACCCGAAGAGTGTGACCGCCCCCGAGTTAACCAGGACGATTTTGCCTTCGCCATCTACGAGCACCATCGCGTGCGGCGCCGATTCCAGAAGACCGCGGAATTTTTGTTCGGCTTTCTTCCGGCCGGTGATGTCGCGCACGGCACTCATCACCATGGCACCTCCTCCGGTATCGCCGTTCATGACAAACGCAGTCTTCTCCCCTTCGGAACGCAAATCGCAATCAGCTGGCACATTTTAGTTTCGCCCTTTCAGCTTCAAGGCACTCGGGGCAAATACCATGGCTGAATTCCGATCCGGTCTGTTGCTTGATGTAGGTTTCGAAACGTTCCCAGTAGTCTGTGGCAGTGTGTATTTTGTGACAATAGGCACAAATCGGGATCAATTGCTTCAGCTGGTGAACTTCCCTCGTAAACCAAAGAATTCGATCCGCGACACGCAGTCGCATCTGAATTGCGATGGCATCGAGCGGCTTGGTTAGGAAATCGTCAATGCCGGCTTTAGTGGCGAGGTCGTAGTTTTCCGCGTCGGTATCCAAAGCGGTGAGAAGGATGAAATAGATATAAGGTGTGTCCGGGCGCCCCCGCACTCGGTGGCAAAACTCCAAGCCGTCCATCCCTGGCATCATCCAATCGCTTACGACAACGCGCACGGGAGCGCGATCGAACGTTTCCCACGCTTCGGTCCCGCTGCGCGTCACAACCACTTCGTGACCCATATGCTCGAGGGTCAATTGCAGGACTTGGGAGGCAACAGCCTCGTCTTCGGCGATCAGGATCTTCATGTCGCTCGCGATCTGCGGTGCCGCTTCAGTGCGCCATGACCCCCGGCTACCTGCAATTTGTGATCACCTGCTTTGGCCGAAACGCCTTTTTGCACGCTTGCCGTTGGTAGTAGCTGAGGACTTTCCTTAAACAACAAGGTGAGCGCCTTCACGGCCAGCTCAACCAGCAGGAACGGTTTCGCAATAAAATCATTTCCTCCGCTTAAAGTCGATTGCGCGCGACTTCCGAAATCAGAATGCGAAGTGACAAAAACGATCGGAGTGGTGCGATTCGGCTCCATCGCACGGATCTTAACGCAAAGCTCGAGGCCGGTTTGCCCCGGCATTTCGACATCGAGAAAAATGAGGTCGAAATGTTCCTTCTCCAGGAGGCGTTGCGCGGCCAGCGGATCATCCAAGCTTTTGGCATGAAGACCAGCCCTTCCAAGCGCGGAGCAGACCATTTCGCGCGAGATAATTTCGTCGTCCACCGCTAAAATCTTCTGCGGCGTTATCGCTTGGTCTTGAGAATTCGCGGCGCGATCGACCAACGAAGCCATTGTCTCAATGGAGTGGGCGACCGTTCGTACAACTGACGGCGTGACCTTTACCGGATCGGTGTACAATTCAATGAGCAACGCTTCCAAAGCTGTGCTCATCTGCGCAATCTTCTGGAAGGCAAGGGCGCTAGCGCCACCCGCTAGCAAACGAAGCTGACGGTGTATCTGGAGAAGCGCAGTACGACGTAAATCTTCTCGTTCCGTTCTGGTGAAATTCTGATAACTGGCGCGCAACTTCGCGAGTATCTCGGACCTGTTAATCAAAAGTTTCGACGCCAGCTTTTCCTGATTCGTCTCCAGCTCTTCAATCGCGCCGCTAACGCTGACCCTGGAAGTCGCGCTCACTCCGAGCTCACGCATAAGGTCAATTATTTGTTCCGGTGTGTTATCGACCTTTGCGACGAATTTCGTTGCTCCCGCTTCCACAGCAGCACGCGTCAAGTTGCTGAGATAAGGATTTGAAAAGGCGATGATTGGCACGGACTTCATGGCGGGCTCCGAACGGATATTCTTGATTAACTCGACCACGTTTATTCCGGGCAGGCACAGGTCGAGAATCACAAGGTCGGCAACCGCCTTCTTGAGGGCCTGCAAAGTACTGTCAAAGTCGCGCGTGACCTCAACCTTGAATCCCTGTGCCTCTAGTTTTTCCTGGTAGATGTCAGTGGCGAACTGATCGTCATCCACCATCAGAATCGATTTCTTTTTAGCCGGGGTAAAAATTTTCTTCATAAAAGCTCCACCGAACGAAGTGGAAAATCATCAGCTAGCCTCTGCGGGTCCAATGTTGGGTCGTGTGCTTGATCGATGTCGGTCATAAGGGTGGTTGCGTTTCCTGCAAGAGCCGCTTGGGAAGGCTACGAATCACAATCTGTTACCCTCATAATTGATTCTCGTTTTAGGCCAGCATTTACAGGGCCACCGGAACAACCAGCCGAGACGCCGACATGTCTGGCCATATCAGAAGGGTCTGTCGCCGTCGGAATAACTATAATTAATTGCAAATCTTGGGACCGGCCGATCCCATAGGGTCGACCTGAAAGCTCCGCGAAGCTTAAAAGCCAGTTACAGGGTCATCGTGAAGTGCAAAAACGTGCGTGATATTCCACTCGGGGACACCCAGTTACGCGGGAGGTTCGTCTCACCTTCTCCAAGGCGGTTTCCGCCCGGGGCTCGTCGAAGAGTTATCCAAACGGTACGCTTTTGCGCATCGGAGCCGGTTTCAAGCGCCCAAAATGGATATCTCGTCGCTGATGACGACCGTAGCGGCAGATTTTTGCTTAACTTTACCCTGATCGAGTTGGGACATCGCGTGACCGAATTCGGGAACGGGTGTGATGCCTGGGAAGCATGGAAATGCGCGCACCACCAGCTGATCATCTCTGATTGGATGATGCCGGGTATCGACGGTTGGGCCTCTGCCGAAGAATTCGCGCCGACGAAGCAGCGGACTGCGCTTACATCATCCTGATTACGGCACGCGCGCCGGAAAAGCCAACTATCTGGACGCGATGGATTCCGGCGTTGACGATTTCCTCCACAAACCGTTCGACTGCGACCGGTTCATCGCACGCGTGCGTGTGGCAATGCGCATTCTTGATTTGCATCAAAGCTTGCGCCTCGCCAATACCGACAGTGTCCGACAGATTCCAGAAAGTGGCCGCAGGCTCTTGACGCTGATCGACCATATCCTTTGGTTTTCAAAGTCCCATGCAAATGAGCTAAGTTTTGAGGCGAGTGGCACCGCCAAGAGCGGGCAACACTCAAATCTTTTAAGGTTCCTCCTAGCTGGTGGTGGCCGGAGCGGGATGACCAGGATCAGGTTTGTGCGTGAACTCGTGTTCGTGAAAGTGAGCGCTGCGGAGGAAGGGCACACGATCGAGGACGTGTTCCTGGAACCATTCCAGCCAGAGATAAATCACGGGCGTAATGTAGAGGGTGAGCAGTTGTGAAACGACAAGGCCGCCGACGATAACGAGACCGAGGGGGCGTCGAGATGATCCGTCCGCGCCCACGCCAAATGCGATCGGCAAAGCGCCCATGAGGGCGGCGAGCGTTGTCATAATGATTGGGCGAAAACGTTCGACGCTCGCTTCGTGAATCGCTTCACGCCATTCGTAGCCTTCATCGAGACGATGAAGGGCGAAGTCGACAATCATGATGCCGTTCTTCTTCACGAGACCCATGAGCAAGAACAGTCCGATGACCGAATAGAGCGACAACGTGCTGTTGAAGAGCCAAAGTGTCATGAGTCCACCAACTACCGCCGGAAACAAAGTTGAGAGGACGGTGACCGGATGCACGTAGCTCTCGTAGAGAATGCCGAGGATTACATACATCACGAATACGGCTGCGATGACCAGAAACGGCAGCGCCCGGAAGAGTTGCTGGAGGACCAAGCCTTCACCTTGTAGCTCGCCGGTGACGCTCGGCGGCAGTACCTCAGCGGCAGATTTCTGAATGTAGTTAATCACATCGCCGAGCGCCGCATTGGGTTTAGTGTCGAAGCCGAAGGTCACGCTCGTGAATTGATTGAGATGATTGACCGACTGCAAGCCGACGTTCTGCTGCGCTTTCGTGACAGCGCGAATCGGAATCATCGTGCTGCCGTTGTCTGGCTTCACGTAGACTTCGCGGAGATTCTGCGGGCTGGTCCGCGCCTGATCGTCGGCCTCGACGATGACCTGATATTGGTCGTCCGGCGTTTTAATAAGATAAACATAGTTTTGCGAGTAGGCGGCGCGCAGCAGGCCCTCGAGCTTTGTGGTTGAAACACCGTAGGTGCCGGTGCGATCGCGATCGATCTGGATGTCGAGGTTGGGCGTGGCGCGAAAGAGATCAGAGCGCGGGGGACTGGCAAAGCCCGGGTAGTCACGCAATTTCGCTCCGAGCTTGTCGGCAGCCGCGTAAACCTCGTTAGGATCAATGCCGCTGATGACGTAGGAATAGCGACCGAACTGACTTCCAGCGGCACCGATATTGATCTGCAACACCGGCTGCGGATTCAGCGTTGGCAGAACCCCGGGAATGCTGCTGCACGCCTTCCGTAGTTGAGCCGCTACGGTATCGATGTCGGCGCGCTCG
>QHPP01000117.1 GCA_003219125.1 Verrucomicrobiota bacterium | reverse complement strand
ACCGCTCCACAAAGTTACGATTATTCCGCGCGGTCCATCTTTGGGCAGCACGATGTGGTTGCCGGAAGAAGACAAATACACCAATCGCAAAGCCGAATTACTTGCCAGCCTCACCGTCAGCATGGGCGGTCGCGTGGCCGAGGAGCTTGCTTTCGGCGATGTCACCAATGGCGCTCGCGGCGACATCAAAATGGCGACCGCCACCGCTCGCCGGATGGTGTGCGAATGGGGCATGAGCGAAAAATTGGGAATGGTCGAGTACGGCGACCACGAAGATTACGTTTTCCTCGGGCGCGACATCTCTCGCGCCCGCGACTACAGCGAAGCTACCGCCGAGGAAATCGACCGCGAAGTGCGCACGCTCCTCGATGAAGCGTACCAGAGAGCGAAGCAAATTCTCACCGCCAATCGTGACAAGCTGGATATCATTGCCAAAGCGTTGCTCGAGTTCGAAACTCTCGACGGCTCACAGATCAAGGAAATCGTCGAGCACGGTCGAATGTTGAATCCACCGCCCGGAATCGCTCCGCGCGGCGGCGAAAAAATGGAGCCGGAAAAACCGCCTAAACAGGTCGTCGTCGCCCCCGACGTCACTCCTCCGCTTCCCGGCGCCCTCGGCGGCGCCCCCGCGTAACCGCTCCTCTTTTCCTTCGGCGTTCTGCGTTCGGCGCTGGATGTTAGGGCATTTGACGTCCCGTCTTCCCACTCCTGCTCCCACTCAGGATCGTTCCCACTTCTTCGCCGGGGTCGCCGCGCGCCTCTACTATGCTGTCGCAGTCCGGCTCGGACCGAAGGACTCTGTTCCGGGAAACGGCCCGTTCGGAGCCGTTTTTTGGAGACTTTCAATTTTTTTCCAGGTAGCCTCATTCCTTAGCCGTTAGAAGGATCAAGCTTGGAAAGACTATGAAAATCCTATCAACTGTCGCGGCAACCCTCATCAGCTTGTTGCTCGCCCAAACATCGTCAACGATGAGGCCTAAGGACCCGGCGAGTTTGCGCCCGGACACAGCCATGGCTATCAGGTCGCAACATCTCGACACAACTAGTGAGTGCTTATTAGCCGAACTATCTCCCGGTCTCGCCAGCGTGGCGCAGCCAAGGCAGCTTTCTCTCGCAGATCGCATTTTCTATCAGCATGCGATTGAAGAAGTTTACTGGCGCCATCGAATCTGGCCGCAAGAATCCCCGAATGCCAAGCCTTCGCTCGACGAGGTGATGCGCGAAGCGGAGCTTCAAAAGAAGGTCGAAGACTATCTCCGCAACTCTGAAGCTTTGGAGGATTACTGGCAGCAGCCCGTAATCGCTGAGCAATTGCAGCGTGAAATCGATCGAATGGCGCAGCACACCAGGCAGCCTGAGGTGCTGCGCGAACTCTTCGAGGCGCTCGGCAACGATCCGTTTGTGATCGCAGAATGTCTCGCCCGACCCGCGTTATCGGAGCGCTTGCTTACCAATTTATACGCCCATGACGAGAGGTTTCACGGCGAGCTGAAACGGCGGGCGGAAGCCGACTTGCAAGGGCATTCCTCGGTCGAGCAGATGAAACGAAGCAGTGGCGGATACAGCGAAATCGAATGGGTCAGAAGTGACTCTGGCAATCTCGCCTCGACCGATACAAGAGACGTCGGCGTCGTAAAGATGACCGATCGTGAATGGAAAGAAAATATCCAGAAGCTGGCAGCCGGGTTCGGTTACGCGAAGATTGACAAGGGGCGACCATCATCCGCGACGATGTTCAACGATGTTTTGGCGGCAATACCAGCGCACGTTTTGAGCACCTTGCAGGAAGATGAAGGGTATTACTACGCGAGAGCGTTACTTCAGAAAACCCAGGACTGCGTGAAGCTCGCGACAGTCGCATGGCGCAAGGAGCCGTTGCAATCCTGGCGCGCCAGAGCGGAAACGCAGGGACCCAGACTCATTACGGCAACGGGCGCATACTATACGCTGCCCCTTATATCGTCTGAGGCGAGTGGATGCACCAACGACAGTTGGACTCCCACGGACAGCGCTCCACAACCACGAGACTCTCACACCGCAGTCTGGACCGGCAGCGAAATGATCATCTGGGGCGGATACGCCGGCATCCTGCTGAATGACGGCGGCAGATACAATCCGAGTATCGATACCTGGACGGCCACCAGCACCACGCACGCGCCCATTGGGCGCGAACTTCACACTGCGGTGTGGACCGGTACTGAAATGATCGTCTGGGGCGGAAAGTCTGCTACCGGGAGCGAGTATAGGACAGGCGGTAGATACAATCCGACCACTGATAAATGGACGCTCACCAGTATCACCAATGCACCTGTGGCCCGTGAGTCTCACACCGCGGTCTGGACAGGTAGTGAAATGATCGTGTGGGGTGGACAGCATTTCAGCAATTTCACCTACGTCAATTTACAAACCGGCGGCAGATATAATCCCGGCACGAACAGTTGGACCGCTACCAGCACGATCAACGCACCTGCTCCTCGGTACCATCATACCGCGGTCTGGAGCGGTAGCGAGATGATCGTCTGGGGTGGAAGTCATGGTCTGAACACGGGCGGGCGATACAGTCCGACCTCAAACAGCTGGACGGCAGTCAGTACCGTCAATGCGCCTACTGGGCGAGAAGGTCACACTGCGGTCTGGGCCGGCAGCAGAATGATTGTCTGGGGCGGGTTTGACGGCGGCGGCAACCCTTCGAACACTGGCGGGAGATACAATCCGGCCACCGATAAATGGGCGGCCACCAGCATCACCAACGCACCTGCTGGGCGCTCTGGCCACACAGCAGTTTGGGCCGGCAATCAAATGATCATTTGGGGCGGGACAACTCCGCCGTCCAATTATTTCGACAGTGGTGGCAGATACAATCCGGGCACCAATACTTGGACGGCTACAAGTAGTAACAACAAGCCCACTGCCCGTAATGGCCACACCGCGATTTGGACCGGCACTTACATGATCATTTGGGGAGGAGACAATCTTAACGAAGGCCTTTTGAGCAGCGGCGGAAAGTACGATCTCAAGACCGATAGTTGGACTCCCACCAGCACGCCTTCGGGTCGGTCCGGGCACACCGCGGTCTGGACGGGCGCTGAGATGATCATCTGGGGTGGAGGTGTGAACAGCGCCTTTTTCAATACTGGGGGCAGATATACTCCCAGCACAGACAGTTGGACTGCCACTAGCGTCACTAACGCGCCTGCTGGTCGGTCCAGTCACACCGCGGTCTGGACTGGTAGCGAAATGATTGTGTGGGGTGGAATCTACTTCGAGGGTTCCAACTTTATTTTCCTCAACACGGGAGGCAGATACAATCCCAGCACAGACAGCTGGACAGCTACTACCATCATCAACGCACCCACGGCCCGGGACTCTCACGCGGCGGTATGGACCGGAAAGGAAATGATCGTGTGGGGCGGATATAACAGTAACGATTTAAACACCGGCGGTAGATACAATCCGGCGACTGATCTCTGGAGAGCTACAAGGACGGCTAACGCACCCAGCGCTCGATCAGGACCCACAGCAGTCTGGACGGGCACTGAGATGATTGTCTGGGGTGGCGTTTACTACGACGGTTCCAGGTACTTCTATTTGAATACCGGCGGTAGATACAATCCCGGAACGAATATTTGGACAGCCAGCAGCACCGTTAACGCGCCCATCGGCCGAGAAGCGCACACCGCAATCTGGAGCGGCAGCGAAATGATCGTTTGGGGAGGAATTGATGCGTTCTTGAATTATTCCAACGCCGGTGGGAGATACAGCCCGAGCACAAATAGTTGGACAGCCACCAGCACCACCAACGCACCCACCGGCCGCTATATCCACACCGCAATCTGGACTGGCAGTGAGATGATTGTCTGGGGCGGGACTGATGACAGCATCAATTTCAACAATGGCGGGAGGTACAACCCCACTACCAACGCCTGGGTAGCGACCACCACCGCGAATGCACCTACTGGCCGCTTTGGGCACACCGCAGTCTGGACCGGCGATCAAATGATCGTCTGGGGTGGAAGTTACGGTTTGAACACGGGCGGGAAATACTGCGCGCCACCCCCGTAGATGGTTGAAAACCCTGCCATCGCCTGCACGACCACAGGCGGCAGCCTGCTCCCAGTCCCTGTGCCTTTACCATTCCCTGATCGCCCAGAAATAGACGAAAAATGTTCGCCATTAAATCCGCACTTTCGTATATATCTCGTTAGGTGTGAACTACCGCAGGCTGATTGTTATCGTTTTGGGAAGCGTTGGCATTACCAGCTTCTTTTCGTCTCTCGCGTTTTACCAGCATCTCGTCCATGTGAGTCCGACGATACCCATTCTCCAGTCGGGGCAGCTCTACCAGCTCAACGAGCACGGGTATCTGTTCTACGTTACGCATCAGTAGTATTGGCTATTTCACACGCTCCTGCTCGGCGGCTGGGGTCTCGGAGCACTCGCAGCTCTCTTGAATTACCGCTGGAAAGTCGTTCACAACTTGACTGGCGATGGATGGCGTCTCCCCACCTAACCAGGCGATCCGGCGAACCGTAACCCCGCTCCAATGTGTAGCTTTCGTCTGGCTAGTTCATCCAGCTTTCAGTCACGTACGGCCCCGGGTGCGGTCGCTGATCTTGTGTCTCGTTAGGTCTTATGCAGGGAGTTGAAGAAATACAGGTCCGTCCGTTTTCAAGTCGTGACGAATACGAGCTGATGTTGGATTACTTTTATGAGGCCGATGATCCATTTTTACGTGGAATGGGCGTAGACCGCTTGAAACTTCCTGAAAGAGACAAGTGGCTTGATGCTCTTTTAGCCGACCATGAGAAACCAGACAGGGAAAGAGATCGGTTTTACCTGGTTTGGATATTTCGAGGACGGCGTGTTGGACACTCAAGTATCAATCAGATCGTCCTTGGCGACGAGGCCTTCATACATTTGCATTTGTGGAATTCACAACTGAGAGGAGCAGGTCTGGGTACCGAATTTGTGCGCCGATCGGCCAACTTTTACTTCGAACGATTCAATCTGCAAAAACTCGTTTGCGAACCGTGGGCAGAGAATCCTGCTCCCAATCGAGTGTTAGAGAAACTCGGATTCGCGTTCGTCAGGCGGTATCGGACGACACCCGGTATCATTGCCTACGAGCAAGATGTGAATCGCTATGAGCTGAGAAGACCAAACCGACCGCTTCAGCTCGCCTGAGGCGAGCTCCACTGCGCCATATGTTCGATTGTCGATCTTAGCTAGAGTGATTCAACTTGCTGTCACTTGCGCATGCCGGAGTCGCAGCTGAGTTGTCCTCGTTAGGCCTCAACTCATCAGATAATGAAAACCCTTATTCTAGCGTCACTCATGGCCGCCCTATGCACAACGACACACGCACAGGACCCAGTGAAAACATCGCCTCAATATTACAAAGTACTGCTGGAAAACGATCAGGTCCGCGTCCTCGAATACCACCTCAAAGCGGGGGAAAAAGAACCAATGCATTCGCATCCGACTGGGGTCGTATATGTCCTCAGTGGTGGCAAACTGAAGTTTAGTTATCCAGATGGCAGAACGGAAGAGAGAACTGCCGCCACCGGAGAGACTATTTGGCGCGAGCCGACTACGCACGCGGTGGAAAATATCGGCGATACCGAAGCCCATGCCATCGCTATCGACCTCAAAACTCCTGGCCAGCACTAGACCACGGACTGCTGACCTCTGACCTCTGACCTCTGACCTCTGACCTCTGACCTCTGGCTTCTGGCTTCTGCCCTCTGACCGTTAGCGCAGCAACTTCTCGAGCGAGGCGTCGGGTTCGGCGCCGAGCTCGGTTGCTTTGGTGTAGTGGCGCTTGGCCAGTTCTTTCGATGGCGGAGAGGCGGTAGCGTAAATCACGGCCAGATTAAAATGCGCATCGGCGTAGTCCGGTTTGACCGCGAGTGCTTCGAGCATTTCCTTTTCTGCCGCTTCCTGCCAGCCTTTCTGGCTGGCGGTAATCCCCAGATAGTTGTGGGCCGCAGCGCTCTTCGGATTAATGGCGAGTGACTTCGTCAGCTCGTTCAGCGCATCGTCGAACTTACTCTGGCGATAGTAAACAATACCCAACGTAGTATGCGCGAACTCGTCCTTCGGCGCGATAGCTACTGCCTTCTTCAAGGTAAGTTCAGCTGCTTTTAGCTTACCCGTCCTGAAATAAACGACCCCGAGGTTCGAAAGCGAGTAAAGATTATTTGGGCTCTTGGTTAGTAGTTCCTGGTATTGGCGCTCGGCCGCATGATACTTCCCTTGGTCGAAGTTCTCCTTCGCCTGCTTCGCTATATCCTTTAAGTCGGTCGGCACATTCGGTTTGAATCCGCTTTGCAAATTAGCTTCCGACGGGGCCGGGCTATCCGTTGTCTCGACAATCGGTTCGCCCGGCTGATTGCCGGTTGAAGGCTTGGCGTAAGTAAAGCTGGCCTTAACCGTGTTTGGACTTTCGTCGGAAATAGAAATGACCGGCTGGCGAAGTAAAGCCAGCTCTTCATCGTTTAATTTCGTGACCGGTTGCGCCAGGAGCGCGATCTGTTCGGTCAAGGTATCCGATTTGATCTTTAGTTTATCGAACTCTGCCAGCATCAATTTCTTGGCCTGCTCGCGACGCGCTTCTTCCTGCCGCTCGCGCACCACAATATTACGCAAGATCTGGTTCTCACGGGTCAGCTTGGCGGTCTCATCGGCGTTCGCACCGGTTAACTTCGCTTTCTCGAGTTGACTGGAAGTGTCCTCCAGTTGGCTGCGCAGCGAAGCCACCGCAACCTCAAAGTCTTTGTTCTGTTTTTCGCTAGCGGCCAGTTGCGCGCGCAGATCTTCCAATTGGCTCCTCGCGTCAGCCAGTTCCTGCGCCTTTTTCGGCTTGTCTTCGCTGACCTCCCGCACCGTCTGTTCGGCGGTCGCGAGCTTCTCCTTTAGTTCGCTATTCTCGGCCAACAGAACCGCGACGCGATGCTCCGAATCCTTCAATCCGGTCAGCTGGCCCAGAGCGTCGTCGCGCTCTTTTGAGATCTTTGCAATCTGCGAGTTGGCATCAGCCAATTTCGCGTTCTGCGAATCCCGTTCTTTTTGCGCCGTGGCGCGACCCTCCTCAGCGGCGGTGAGGGCCTGCTTCAACTGCGCAATCTCTCCTTTCAACGCTGCCTGCGCTTTCAGGTCGGCGTTGCCAGTCTCCTGAATTTTCTTTAACGACGCCTGCGCTTCCGCCAGCTGGCCACGGACGTCTTTTTCTGCATTTTTCGTGTGTTCCAGCTCCTGTTGCGCCTGTTCCAGCTTCGAATTCGATTCCTTCAATTTCGAATTCAGCTTCTCCTTTTCTTCCTCCACTTCGCTGACTTTGGAACGCGAGTGTTGTAGTTCCGCTTCCAATTGATCGACCTTGTCCCGCAACTTTCGCGTCGCGTTCTTAATCGCGGCGTCGCTGGCAGGTGGCGCCAGCGCCGAGGCCGCGGCTTCTCGTTCCTTCGGAGGCGGTGAGGTTTGACCCGCCGGCTGCACAATTATCGACGGCTTCGATTTATTCGGACCAATTTCGACCGTCGGCTCGGTGGATCGTTGTGGTGAAGGCTGCGCCTCAGCCGGCGGCACATTCGTCGCAGCCAGATCCTGCTGCGTTCCAGATTTGCTCTGCACCCGCAGAATGCTTTCGGAAATTTTCCGGCTGCGGTATTCGACGATGGCTGGCTGCCACTCCGCGTGGGTTTTCTTGAGTTCTTCGAGTAGGCTGCCCGCCAAACGGTATTTCGCCAGGGCCCGCGTAAATTGATTATCGCGCTCAAGTTTTTCGCCCTGTTGCGCGGTCATGTAAGCCTTGAGAAACGTCTCGCTCGGGTCGTCACTCTGCGCTTGCGCGCTGGCGACGACGAACAACAGTCCTGCGAGTAGGAGCGAACCAAGTCGGGTCATGCGGGAACGAGCGCCTAGAATAACCCGGCGCACGCCGCTTGCAATGCTAAGGAGAAGCACCACGGCGTTGCTGTCAGCGAAGAGTGTGCCAAGCTCTGACGGTTTTGGGGGTTTGCCTTTGCAATCGGAAATCTAAAACCTAAAATCTGAGATTCACGTGGTGGCCATAGCTCAATGGTAGAGCCCCAGATTGTGGTTCTGGTTGTTGCGGGTTCGAGTCCCGTTGGCCACCCCACTTACGAAGTTCCAAGTCCCAAAAACCAAACCCCAAAACTAACAATCTTTATTTTGGAGCTTGGAAACTGGGGTTTGGGATTTTCAACCTTGTGCCTGTAGCTCAACCGGATAGAGCTTCTGACTTCGGATCAGAAGGTTGGGGGTTCGAATCCCTCCAGGCACGCCATCCCCTCTTCCCATGAATCTTTCACGTCGCGAACTCGACAACACCGTCGTTAACATCGAGCTCACCCTTGCCAGCATCATCCAAGGCGTCGCGCTCTATTTCCTGACCGAGAACGCTCGTGTCGCGTTATCGCTCAATAACTGGCCAGCCCTTCTTTATATGAGCGCGGGCTTGTGCGTGATCTTTATTTTTTGGTCGCGCTCGATTATTCACACCCTCACGCTCATCAAATGGCCGCTCGAGTTTGGGCACAATTTCTTTTACATCGCCTGCGCCCTGGGCGAAGCCATTCTCTTTACCCGGCTCGGACGTCCGCTGGCCTGGTTCCGCTTGAGCACCGCCTATGCCGCATTCGTCTGGCTGCTTTTCGTCTATGACATGCGGTTGATCCGGGCGCGTCTGCGCGAAGCCGCTAACGAAGCCGAGAGGTCCCTCTATCAGCGCACGATGGAAGATCAATCGCTCAATATCCGGGTGCTGGTGCCGTTGCTTTTCTTTTTCAACCTTGGCTGCACTGCCGTGATTAACCACTGGCCCGACTTTTTTGTCGATCGTCTCGGCAACGTTTGGTTAATCGCCGCCCAGTTGCTCTCGTTTCTCATTTATCTGTTTTACGTGATACGGTTCTACAACAGGCTTGCTCCCCTTATCTTGCGCAGCCATGAAGGGGCGCGCCAATCCTGATCGCTTTCCTGTTTTTCAACAACGTGGACCAGCAGGTGCAACTCGACCCGGTCGTGAAATGCAGCGTATATACTTGCTTTCACCTGTGAAAGCGCTCACCACGTGTTCCCGTCCGACTCTAAAATCAGGCCCCCGAAATCGATCGCGCTGGCGGGTGCCGAACGTCGATCAAGTGATGGCAGAAGAACGAGCCGCCGCCTTCGGCCGACGAAGCATCAAAACGTCGGCCAAACTCGAGGGTCTGAAGCTAGTGGTTTCGATGATGGACCTGACCACGCTCGAAGGCAGCGATACTCCGGGAAAAATCGCGTTCCTTTGCCGCAAAGCGATGCAACCACTCGATCCCCACTACCAGGTGCCGAGCTGCGCGGCTGTTTGCGTCTATCCAAATCTCATTAGAATCGCGAGGAAATTTCTCGAACACTCCAGCGTCAAAGTTGCCTCGGTCGCGACCGCGTTCCCCGCCGGATTGATGCCGGCAAAGTTGAAACTCCGGGAAGTTCGCGGTGCCGTCCATGATGGCGCCGGCGAAATCGACATGGTGATCAATCGCGCAGGTTTTCTGGCGGGCGAATACGACCGCGTTTTCGACGAGATCGCCGCGACCAGGGAAGCGTGCGGCGCTGCACATTTAAAAGTCATCCTCGAAACGGGTGAATTGCAGACCTACGATAATGTTCGTCTGGCCAGCGAAATCGCGATGCGCGCGGGAGCGGATTTCATCAAAACTTCAACAGGAAAAATTTCACCAGCCGCGACCATGCCGGTAACGCTGGTAATGCTGGAAGCAATTCGCGATTATTTTTACGAGACCGGGATTCGCATCGGAATGAAACCAGCCGGCGGAATTCGCACCGCCAAGGAAGCGCTGGCCTATCTCGTAATGGTGAAGGAAACGCTGGGCGACGATTGGCTCAGGCCTGATCTTTTCCGCTTTGGCGCCAGCACACTCCTGAACGATGTCCTAATGCAGCTGGTAAAAGCGATCGACGCCAACTACCAGAGCGCAGATTATTTTTCCTTGCCTTAACTGTATGCCACGACGGAAGCCATCTCACCCGCAACTCGCAATCATCGAACGAAATGGCGAGGCCAACGGACGGCCGATCGCAAAAAGACGTTTGGATTTCGGCGAGCGTTGGAGTTACGCGCCCGCGCCGGAGGCGAGCAATTACATTAAACTGCGCGAGCGCTATCAGCTTTTCATCAACGGCCGGTTCGTGGAGCCCAAGTCTGGCGACTATTTCGATTCTATTAATCCGGCGACAGAAAAGAAACTGGCCGAGATCGGTTCCGCGAACGAAAAGGACATTGATCTCGCGGTAAAAGCGGCCCAACGCGCTTACAAAAATGAGTGGTCGAAAATGCCGGGTCGCGAGCGGGGAAAATATCTTTTTCGCATTGCGCGCTTGATTCAGGAAAAGGCGCGCGAGCTGGCGGTGCTTGAAACCATCGACGGCGGCAAAACCATCAAGGAATCGCGCGACATCGATTTGCCGCTGGTGGCGGCACATTTTTTTTATTACGCAGGCTGGGCCGACAAATTGGAATACGCTTTTCCCGGCCGAAAGGCGCGGCCGCTTGGCGTTGCCGGCCAAATCATTCCGTGGAATTTTCCGTTGCTGATGGCGGCGTGGAAGCTGGCTCCGGCGCTTGCTTGCGGAAACACCTGTGTCCTGAAACCAGCCGAGACCACTTCCATTACCGCTCTTCATCTCGCCCAAATTTTGCAGGAAGCGGAATTGCCCGATGGCGTGGTTAACATCGTTACCGGTGCCGGCGAAACCGGCGGCGCCATCGTCAATCATCCTGATATCGACAAAATTGCGTTTACCGGTTCGACCGAAGTTGGGAAACGAATCGCGTCGGCTATCGCCGGGACAAAGAAAAAATTGACACTCGAGCTGGGCGGCAAAGCGGCCAATATTATTTTCGAAGACGCGCCAATCGATCAGGCGGTGGAAGGAATTATCGCCGGAATTTATTTCAATCAGGGCCACGTTTGCTGCGCCGGTTCGCGTTTGTTCGTGCAGGAGAGCGTTTTTCCAAACGTCATTCGCAAGTTGCGCGATCGTATTTCCACGTTGCGGGTAGGCGATCCACTCGACAAAAACACCGACATCGGCGCAATTAATTCCCGGGCACAGCTGGATAAGATTTGCGAGCTGGTGGACAGCGGATTGAAACAAGGCGCGCAACTGGTGCAATCACGCACCCGCTTACCAGCTAAAGGCTATTGGTATCCACCCAGTTTCTTCACCGGGGTAACAGCCTCGCATCGCATCGCGCAGGAAGAAATTTTCGGCCCGGTTCTGAGTGTAATGACCTTCCGCACGCCAGAGGAAGCAATCGCACGTGCCAACAATACGCCTTACGGATTAAGCGCTGGCGTCTGGACGGACAAAGGGAGCAAAATTTTCAAAATCGTAAACCAACTGCGCGCAGGCGTGGTTTGGGCGAACACCTACAACAAATTTGATCCCTCCAGCCCATTCGGTGGTTACAAAGAAAGCGGTTTTGGCCGCGAAGGCGGGCGGCACGGTTTGTTACCGTATCTCACTCTCAGTTAAATCGCAGCGCCTCCTTCTTTTCTCCAGGGAAATTGTGAGAGCGATCTTAATATCGTTAGCTGCGATCTTTGGCGTGACGGCGATTGCCGGGCTAATGTGGCTTTGCCAGCGCGATCCTGGAATCAACTTCCTCCCATCGGATAAACGCGCAGAATGGATCTTGTTTCCGTCCGCGGTCGAGGTCAAGGCGCGTGGCGTGGCCGATCTGGACACCCTGTTCCGTCGTGAGTTCATCCTCCAACGGCCGGCGCCAGGGGCACTCCTTAGTGTTCGCGCGGCGAAGCGGCTACAGTTGACCATAAATGATCGAAAGGTGGATCTCGTTGCCAATCACAATTGGAAGGATGCCTCGACGGTTGAGGTTTCCGGGTTGCTACACGAAGGCCAAAACCGAATTGAAGCCAGAGTATTTAACGACAATGGCCCACCTGCTTTATGGTTATTGCTTAGCGGCGATCAATTCTCACTCCAGAGCGACCAGAATTGGATTGCTTCATTGGCAGGCTCGGCCTGGCGAGGGGCTGCTCTTGCTACTTCACCAAGACCGCCAGGCCGGGGCAATTCGATTGATACTAGCGAGCGAACGATAGCTAGTCTCACTAAAGTCTGGCCGCTCTGGCTGCTGTTCGGTGCCGTTGCGCTTGTTTTTTGTGTGGGAGGGAACTGGTGGCTTAATCGCCATTCCATGGACGTTGATTGGATGACGCTCGTCATGGTCTTCAGTTTTGTTCTCTTGTGGCTGATTCTTTTGTGGCATAACGCGCAAATTCTCCCCGCAGTCGTTGGATTCGATGCCATGCAGCACCTTAATTACATCAAGTACTTACAGGAACATCACAGTCTCCCCCTGCCCGCCCAGGGAATGGTGATGTTCCATCCTCCGCTCTACTACCTCATATCTGCTGTCGTTCTCTCCTTATTTAACCTAACTACTGACGATCCGTCAGCAATCCTAGTTCTACGCACACTCACGATGCTGTTTGGTATCGCGCAGTTCGTCCTGGTTTTCGCCGCTTTGCGACTGATTTTTCCAAATCGCTCCAATCTTCAACTGGTTGGCGGCGGTCTGGCGGCTTTTCTGCCAATGCAACTCTACCTGTCGCATTATCCCACGAACGAGACTTTGGCAGCACTTCTCGTTTCCGCCTCTCTTTATTTTGCGCTTCGGACGGCGAAGGGCGGTGCGGCAACGTGGAAAAGCTATTGCGTTCTGGGGCTGTTGATAGGTGCTGCACTGCTAACAAAGGCGACCGCTGTTTTGGTAGTCCCCTTTATCGTCCTGGCTCTTGCCCGACAACTGGCCTGCGAGCGAGCCTCTGTCACAAGATGGGTGGGAACACTCGGCAGCATGTTCCTCATTGCGATCCTGATCTGCGCTTGGCACTACATTCGGGTTTCGCAATACGGGAGCCCACTCATCGGCGGCTCGGATCCCATGATCGGCGTTTTCTGGTGGCAAGACGATGGCTATCACACAGTCTCTTACTTCGCCCGCTTTGGTGAAAGTCTGGTCCACCCATTATTTAGCGCAACAGCATCATTCTTTGATGGGCTTTACTCTACTTTGTGGGGGGATGGATTATGCAGTGGCGTATCGGACTTATCGATACGCCCGCCCTGGAACTATAATCTGATGTGCGCCGGCTATCTCCTTTCGTTGTTGCCTACTCTTCTTCTTTTAGTCGGCGTAATGACATCCTTATGGCAACTATTTCGTGAGCCGCGCTCTGACATTTTCATTTTCGTTGGTTTTTCCCTGGCGGTGGCGATGGGGCTGGTCTATTACAATCTTAAGGTCCCATGCTATGGCTCTACCAAAGCATTTTACGGATTGAGCGCTCTCGTCCCGCTCGGTTTCTTCGCCGCAGTCGGATGGAATGTTGTCACCAACGGAAGAAAGTGGCGTCAACTAACAATCGCGATTCTGCTAACGGTTTGGGCGATGAATAGCTTTGGTTCGTTCTGGATTTACGATCCGGTAGCACAACATGTCGTCACTGCGATGCATCTTTGGGCAGGCAAAAAACCGGACGCAGCACTAACAGAAGCTAGGAAGGCGGTAGCAGCCGACCCTTCTAATGCCGCAGCCAGAATAGCCCTGGCCACCGCTTTGGACGACGCTGGACTATCCAGCGAAGCGCTGGAAGAAGCCGAGCATGCGACTGAGCTTGCGCCACTCGATGGCGCAACTCACCTGAAACTTGGGGTGCTGTTGTTCAAGCAGAACAAGCTGGATAGAGCGATTGAGGAAGCGCGCCTAGCCGTGGCCTGCGCGCCGGAAAACACGCAGGCACATTTACTTCTGTCGGTCTCCTTGTTTTATCACAATGGGGATCCAGTCGATGCGGCGCGCGAGGCATTGGCGGTTTCGCCTTACGATGCCGAGATCCATCATGTGCTAGGTGCAGCACTGGCGCGAAAGAGGTCCTCGCTAGAGGCTTTTGATCAACTAACTTACTTGGTCCTGATTAGGCCGGACCGGACGGAAGCACGCTCGGAGCTTCACCGTGCCCTGCTTGCGCTGATCAATTCTCCTGATGCTGCCAAGCTTCTTCACCAAGCAGCTTCCTCGATTCCCGATTCAACCGTGGCGCTGGACGAACTGGCCTGGGTCTTCGCTACTCACCCAAGTGAGGAGTTGCGTGACGGCCATGAAGCGGTGCGCCTGGCCGAACATGCTTGTGCTCTGACAAAACGGACCAACCCAATCTTACTCGCAACTTTAGCTGCCGCCTATGCCGAGACCGGAAACTTTGGTCAAGCGACCAACACAATTCAGGAGTCAATTTCGAAAGCCCGTTCCAGCAATAACACGGACGCAATTGCGTTAGGTGAGAAGTTTCTCGGTTTTTTTCAATCGAACACAGCTATTCGCCAAGATCCAAACTCGAAATAAATCTCAGCCCGGGCTGCTGCAGACAACATAGGCAATGGATTGCCCCTCACCTCAATCCTCTCCCCGAGGGAGAGGCGGAATTACTCAGCGCGAAGCCTTTCGGGGGCACGCGCCCCTCGCCTCTCCCTTTCACAAAGGGAGAGGATCAAGGTGAGGGATTTCCTCGTCGCTTCAATGTCGACCAAATCGTTTCAAGAGCACTGTCCAGTTCCCAGTTGATCTGATGGTTCCAAAATCGCAGAACCAGAATATTTTTGCTCGCAAGAAAACTCGTTTGTTCCTGATCTAACGACTCCCTGCTCGCGAAATTGTGGCCGGCACCGTCGAGCTCAATCGCGAGGCGCGCTTCAGGGCAGTAAAAATCAATTATGTACCGATCCACCGGATGTTGTCGCCGAAATTTCCCGCCCTGAAGTTGTCGATTGCGAAGATGACGCCATAAGAGTCGCTCATGCCTAGTGGTTTTTTCCTTAGCTGACGCGCTCGAGTCATTTAGGAGAGCCTGTCGGACTGACGATCCGGCGGCGCCAGCTCGCTCTCGCTGAAATCAGAGCGCGCATCCAAATAAAGCAGGACAAATACAATGCCAAGAATTGGCCGCAGTAGCGCCCGAACTAAGCTGCTAATAGCCATGCTGCCGATTAACATGGCATCGGCAACCTTTGGCGCGTTCAGATCCTGCCACATTTTCATTATTTCTTCAGGAGACGAAGTCGAAACGCTCTGCAACTTTGGCAAGATCAGCGGAATTTCTGCGCCGGCGCTTAATCCAAGCACGATCAGGATCCAGAGCGATGCCAGCAAAGCGCCCCGCCAAAGGGGGCGGGTCGATTTTCGCGGCCGGCGTCGGCTGCGCGCCAGTATTTTGCTTTCGCGCAACGCAGCGGCACCATCGAGGTTCGAAATGCAAGCAGACTGTTGCCAGAAGAGGAAGTTCACCCACAAGCGCGCAACCATTATCACCTGCACCGCCAAAATCAGGAGCGCCAGCAGAAGGGAGAGGATCGTTGGACTCTCGCTGGCAAGACTTAGGATAATCGCGACCGGAATAGCGGTACAAAGGAAATAACTTCCGTAAACAATGAGACTGAGCCGGGCAAACCGGGGGAAAAAATTGGCCGCCCGCCGGAGCAGTTCGCCTACCCGCACTTTGCGTCCTTCGAGCACATCGACAGTGGCGATCTGGATACCAGCAAGAAAGATCGGCCAATCCATCACCAGCGCAATAAAAGCGAAAAGCGCAATGACCCTGGCTCGCGTCAGGCCCTTCGCCCCTTCCAGTTGCGGAAAAATCCCATATACTGGACTAGTGAGTTCCAGCGCGAGCGTCGGAATCGCAATCAGTAGAGTAACAACAAAAAACGGCAGGAACGCCGACTTATAGATGCGGAAACTGTCCCGAATGATTTCGCCAAAACTGCGCTGCCGCACCAACGGATGACTTGTCTGCGCTGGCAATGGCGGCGGGCCGAACAATTCCGGAATGGTATCGGCCGTGGTCCAGACGCTGTCCGATTCGCGGCGCACTTCATTTGTCGGCAACAAGCGGCCTTCCCTTTTCCAGTCGCCGAGCGTTCCGAACTCAACCGGCCCGTATTCCTTTTCGCCCACGCGCACGAGCCATCGATCTGCCATAGTCAGACTTATCGCGAAACGACAACGCTGTCATCCCGAGCGGAGTGAAACGAAGTGGAGTAATCCCGTTGCGTTACCTAAAAGGCTTCATTGCGGGATCCCTCGACTTTCGCTCGGGATGACGGAAATAATTACCTCCATTTCATGAAACTGCTTTTGATCGACGGGCATTATTACGTTTACCGCTCATTTTTCGCGATCCCGAACCTGAGCAACTCGCGCGGCGAACCAACCAACGCGATCTTCGGTTTTACTAAAACACTGCGGCTGATGCTGAAACATTTGCAGCCGCAACTAGGGGCGGTGTTTTGGGACGAAGGTTTACCGCAGCACCGGATGGAACTGCAGCCGGCCTACAAAGAAACCCGCAAGGAAATGCCTGGGCCGATGATTCCGCAGCTGGACTTTATCCGCAGCGCCATCACGCCATTGCTTGGATTCGCTAATATCGCCCTGCCCGATACCGAAGCGGACGACCTGATGGGCTGTTATTCAATCGCGGCCTGCAAGGAGAATATCGAGGTGGTGCTGGCGACGAATGACAAAGACCTTTATCAGCTCGTTGGCCCGTGCGTGAAAGTTTACACCACGGCTAAGGCCGATCTAGCTTCGCCGAAAGACGCCTTCGCCTTGCTTGGAGAGGAAGAAGTCACGACGAAATGGGGTGTCCCACCAGCATTAATCGGAGATGTGCTGGCGATTTCAGGCGATACGGTCGATAACATTCCCGGGGTCGGAATTGGGCGAAAAACTGCGGCTGGCCTGATTCGTGAGCATGGAGGGCTGAAGGCTTTGCTGGGCAATCTGGCTGCGGTAAAGAGCCTTAAAACGCGGGAGAAATTGCAAAACGGACGCGAGCAAATCTTGCAAAACCGGAAAATGGTCGAGCTTGATTGCAAAACGGAACTGCCTATGGGGATCAATCAACTCCGCATCCGGCCGGATTACCCGAGACTGATTGCGGCCTTGGAAAAATGTGAGTTTAAATCCCTATTGCAGGAAGTCCGGGAGGAAGCGGCGAGGCAGGCTGTCACGGTCCAAGAGGAGCTCCGGCTATAAGGGCCAAAATTTTTTCGCAAAAACCCGAGAAATTTCGAACGGCCCCGAAAAGGCTGCTGTCAAATGAGTCAGGTTAAGGCGATTCGGGTAGTTGCACGTTTCAGTATTTGCTGTTTCTCCTTGGCGTGCGCTGCCCGAATCTTTTTTTTGGGGGATTCGCGATATCCGAAATCCCCCGTTGCGCCTGGTCTTCAGCCGAGTTTGATAGATAGCCTGATGACGGTGCGGAAACAGTCCCCAATGCCGAGTCACGCCTGCGACCCCGGACGGCAGCGGGAACGTTTCGCCCTGGCAGCGCCGGCGTCCCAAAGATGAGTGAAGGTGATCCGATCGACCTCGCGCTTCGCGAAGATATCGGCGCGGGAGACGTAACAACTACGTTGCTTGTACCGGATGATAGTCGCGCCTACGCGCGGATTTTGCCGCGAGAAAAAGCCATTATTGCAGGGACGATGACGGCGGCGGAAGTTTTTCGCCGGGTTGATCCAGGATTAAAGATTTCCGTGGAACTGACGGACGGAACGGCCGTGCTTGGGGGCGAAACCATTCTCAAAATCCAAGGATCGGCCAGGAGCATTCTTACCGCAGAACGGGTCGCCTTGAATTTTTTGCAGCGACTCTCCGGCATCGCGACGCTGACCCATGAGTACGTCGAGGCGATTGGAAAAAATCCCGCCAAAATCATGGATACGCGAAAGACAACGCCCGGTCTGCGCGCGTTGGAAAGAGCGGCTGTTGTCGCCGGCGGCGGGACAAATCATCGCTTCGGTTTGTTCGACGCGATTCTGGTAAAGGACAATCACCTGGCGGCGGAGCAGGATTTCGAAAAACTCGCGGACGCGATCCGGCAGGCGAGGGCGCAGAACCCATCGATGAAGATTGAAGTAGAAGCAGATAACCTCGAGCAGGTGCGCGCGCTGGTGCAGATGGAGGGTGTCGACGTCATCTTACTGGACAACATGGAGACGGCGGAAATGCGGGAAGCCATTGCGCTCGGTCGCAAGCATAACGTTAAATTCGAAGCTAGCGGTGGAATCAATTTAAGGACAGTTCGGCGCATCGCTGCCACTGGTGTCGATTACATCTCGGTCGGCGCGCTCACGCACTCGCCGCGCGCCATCGATTTGTCGCTCGAGCTCACCCATGTTGGTAGCTGATCGGCTGAACGGGGAGAAATTACGCGCCCAACTCGGCCCGTGCACGATTGGCCGCGAGATCGTTGTCCTCGAGGAAACGACCTCGACCAACGACGTCGTGTTGCAGATGGCGAACGGTGGAGCGCCGGAAGGCATTGTTGTCTTTGCGGAACATCAAAGCGCGGGGCGCGGTCAGCGCGGCAATGTTTGGGAATCTGCGCCCGGTAAAGGTCTTTGGTTTTCGGTGCTGCTCCGGCCCAAAGCGGCGATTAGCGATCCGGTGCAACTGGCCCAACGAACGGCACAAATAGTGGCGACCACAATCCAGGGCCAATTCTATCTCTCCGCCACGGTGAAGTTGCCTAACGACATTTATATCGACGATGGCAAAGTCGCAGGGGTGTTGGTAGAAATGCGCGCGCAACCAAAAGCGCCGCATCTCGCAGTTCTCGGCATTGGCGTGAACGTGAACCAAACGCCGCATGATTTCTCGGAAGAACTTCGTAAACGTGCAACTTCGCTCGCAATCGCTCGCCGCGCGCCGATCGACCGCTCTTCCGTTGCCGTCGCATTGCTGCGCAATCTCGATCTGTTCTATCGCGCGGGCTCTCTTTGAGCGATTGCTGCCGCCGTTTCCGGCGGCAGAATTGTAGGGCAAGCGCGTCGCTTGCCAAACCTCGAATGGGCAGGGGGAACGCCTGCCCTACAATTTTGTCGCGGCATAACAGAACATTTCAATTCGGCCAATGAAGATGGCGGCAGCTACAGCTATCGCCCTTACTACACCGCGTAATTTTGCAACGCCTTCAATTTTTCTAAAGCACGACCGGACGCGATTTGTTCGCGCGCCATCGCAATCCCCGCGTTCATCTCGCTGGCCAAACCGGCAACGACGAATCCTGCCGCCGCATTCGCGATCACCAACTCGCGCTTTGGCCCCGTCTCCATGCCCGCGAGAATTTGGGTGATCGTTTCAGCATTTGTCCTGGCATCCCCGCCGGTCAGGTCCGGCAACGTTGCTTGCGGAATCCCAAGCCAACGTGTGTCCAGGACGGCAGACCGGATTTTCCCCGAATTAACTTCCGCGACGGCCGTCGGCCCGATCGTCGAGACATCATCCATGGCTAGGGTGTCAACCGCGGTTCCACTAACGATCCAGGCACGCCGGCAATCGAGTTGCCGCAGGACATCGGCGAACAGCATTGTCAGGTGAGGAGAGAAAACGCCAATCAGCTGGCGTTTTGGTCGCGCGGGATTCAGAAGCGGACCCAGCAGATTAAAAATTGTGCGTTGACGTCTTCTGGCCAATTGCTCCCGCATTTCCGCCAGTGCCCGAAACGCCGGATGATAGGTTCGCGCGAAAACAAATCCACAACCGACTCGTTTGATGCATTCACGCAAATCATCCGGCTCGAGATCAATTGCGACCCCGAGCGCTTCCAGCACGTCGGCGCTGCCGCTCCGCGAAGTAACGCCGCGGTTGCCGTGTTTCACGACCGTCGCCCCGCCTGCCGCCAGAACAAACATTACCGCCGTCGAGACATTGAATAGATCGATGCCGTCGCCGCCTGTTCCGCAAACATCGATAATCGGTCCGCCAACTTCCTCAATTTTCAAGGGCACCGCACGCTCCAGCAACACGCGTACAAAACTCGCGATCTCGCTCGCGCTTTCGCCCTTATCATGGAGCACGGTCAGAAAATCAGCTTTCGTTTTTGCTTCAATCGAATCGGAAAGCAAAAACGCCGCCGCTTCCTGCACATCGAAAGCAGAGAGATCATTGCCAGCGCGGATTTTTTCAATCAGCGAAATCATCGCGCCGACGCCTCACGCCACTTGCGGCGTCATCTCGCCCAGCCATTCCCGGTAAAGCATCGGCGAAATTTCCGAGGGCTTGATCTCGCTGCGGCCACCCCAAAAAACGTTGGTGTAGGATACAGGAACATTTTTCGCGGCCAGATGCGCATCGATCGCCGCTTTGTGTTCGAGGAGACGCATTTTATCGATGCCATGCGCGACGGCCATGATGTTGACGTTGCGAAACTCCGGCCCCCCTTCGCGCCAGTAACAGTGGGTCAAAATATGGTGACGACCGACCTCGCCGCCCGCTTCAATCTCCCGGCCCTGCGACACCGCCCAATGAAACAGCGCATTAAATCGCGTCACCCGCACGCCTCCGGCACTCGGTTTGACGTGTTCGAGGAAAGTCGAAAAGCGCCCAATGATTTTGCGGGCGTTCAACTCTTCAGCGACGCGATAAAATTCTTCGAGGGAAACGTCGGCCTCGCCCGCGCGCGAGGCCCACGGCGACGGTCGAACTTCTTCCGGGGCGAATTCCCGTTTCAGTGCCAGCAAAACCTTCCACTCGCGCTCGCTTAATTCGACCGCGCGCACTTCAATCATTTTCGCCGGTGATTCTGCACGGCTTCCGGGCTCAATTGTCTTGCGACGGACATGGCCGACTCCAAGAGTGAAGATTCCTTTCGCCGGCATAATCCGAAAACGTTCCGCGCCGACTTTGCCGGCCAGCAACCGGCAGTGCTCATCGAGCGAAAAACCGTGCGGTACCTTCACTGTTGTCCACAATTTGTAGTCTGAGCCTGCAGTCAGTGTGTCGGTTGAGCGCAATACGACGTGGCCAGAAAACGGGTCGCGTTGAAACATGAAATCGAAGGCGGCGTCGATTTTTTCTTCCGGAACTTTCCAGGCCACCAGCGCGCCATCCGCCAGATTTGTCGCGAGCAACGTCTGACGCACCCGCCGAATCGTCCCCGCGCGCAGCATCGCCGCGACCCGCGCCATCACAACATCGGCGTCAACGCCACTGCGCTGCGCGATTTCCTGAAATGGCTCGCGCACGAACCCTTCGATTTTGTCCTCCGAGATGGCAAGAATCTCTTCGTTAATCGGATCGTTGTGCTCGACTGGGAGCATGCGACTCAATCTCGCACAAATTACGGGGAGCGCAGGCTGCCAGCCTATGCGCCGGCAAGGATTGGCTTAAACAAATCGACTCTCCAAGAACTCTTCGGCGGCAGCGGCACGGAACACAGGCGTGCGGCCGGTGCGCCAAGCGGACATTCATTCTGTCCTCTCTCAGCTTGCATCGAAGCGGAGTGCAACTCCGCTGGGCGCACAGACCTGGAGGTCTATGTTTCGCTCCTGCCGAAAGGCAGCCGATTTACTACGCTGCCTTCATTAAGCTGGGGAGCGCAGGCTGCCAGCGGGACACATTCGGCATCCTTGCCGAATGCTCTTCGCACGTGGAAAAGTTCGTTGCCGGATACTCGCGCCCCAAACCGAACACAATGATCAAAGCAATCTTCTTCGACGCCGTCGGAACGCTCTTTTATTTAACAAAAACCGTGGGCGACCATTACGCATTCGTCGCCCAAGAAGTTGGCTTGAAGTTGAACGCAAAGAAATTGGATGCCGCCTTCCACTTCGCCTGGAAACAAATGCCGCCACGTCAAGCGATCGATGGCCCGCGCGAAAATGACGACAAAGATTGGTGGCGCGAGCTCGCCGATCTTGTGCTGGAAGAAGCCGCCCCCACTCTTAACGAACTGGATCGGGATAATTTTTTCGAAGTCGCTTACGAGCATTTTGCCGAGGCCGGCGTGTGGAATTTGTATCCCGAGGTCGTTAACGTTCTCGAGGAACTGCGACCACGCTTTCAGCTGGCGATCGTTTCAAACTTTGACGGCCGATTGCGGGTCATTCTGGAGCGTCTCGGCATTTCGAAATATTTCCGCCACGTCTTCGTCTCGAGCGAGATCGGTGCCGACAAACCCGATCCTGAAATTTTCCGTCGCGCGCTCAATTTTCTCGACCTGCAATCCAGCCACGTCCTGCACGTCGGCGATGATCCCGAGCGCGATTGGACAGCAGCAACGGCAGCGGGTTTGACCATTTTTCAACTGGATCGAGAAAAAAATTCGCTGCGCGACTTGGCGGCAATCCTGTAGCGGCCCGCTCGCGAAGGCTTTCGGAGTCTATGACCGCCGATTTCGTCAGCTTGGAGGGACACGCGCCGTCGCGTCCCGTTTCTTTGCACGACATGCCGGCCATCGTCCATTGTTGCCTCGACGTTCAAATCAGATTAGAAAACCGTTCGCCTGCGAGTCGGTAGCTCATCGGTAGAGCAGCCCCGAAAGCTTTCGCGGTTGGTTGCGATTCCGATAGCAAACTGCTAAGACTAAAATTTCCAGGGGTTGGTAGCTCAATGGTAGAGCAGCGCCCTTTTAAGGCGTTGGCTGCGGGTTCGAGTCCCGCCCAACCCATTTTTTGTATGGCTTGGGGTTTATATCCTGCGCGGCACTTCTGAACGGCATTACATCGGATCGACTGAGGATCTCGAGCGTCGTTTGTCAGAACATTGGCGTGGCAGAAATCACAGCACTCATCGATTCGGAAACGATCTGGAACTGATCGCTTTTGCTCGTCTCGATTCAATTGCCGAAGCGTGGATCCTCGAAATCCAGTTAAAACGCAAAAGGAATCCGCGCATCGCCATTGCCGCACTTACATCGCTGAGTCAAAAATGAGAGCGCCCCGAAACAATTTTCGGGGTTGGTTCCGGATTCGAGTCCCAGCCGACCCATTGCCCCTTACTACCCTCGTAAGCATGCTTTCCCCTGGGAAATTCAACGCTTCTCTAAACTTGACCCTGCGCGCAAGGAAACGTATTAGCGCGAAAAGAAGAGAAATCTTCTGTCAATAAGTGGCAACGCGAAGTGTGCCCTCCCCGCGCGATAGTTGTGACGAAAGAGCAACGGTAAGTCGCGACAATCCACGCAGCGCAAAGCAAAAAGTAAAGTTTTAAGCAGCGGATATGGTTGTTATAGACAACGCGCGGCCGAAAACGCGAGGATTTCTCCGGGGATCTCCAAACATGCGCCGCGGGTGGATCGCGGTTGGAGGGAGTGATTAAGGTTGTCCGTGCTGTTTGCTTGCCTCAGGTAAGATCGACCTGTCCGGTTATCTCCACAGCAATAGGCGTTTTATCCGCGAACATCCTCGCCATAAGGTTTTGAGTCCCAAAGCCTTCTGCCAGCCCGAATTTCTAGTAGTCGCACCTGGCAGTAATCCGGCTCTAGCATAGTGTCCTGCGATACTAGCCATAGGAAGCGTGTGGTCGACTTATTTCATTCATTCCGCTGCGAAAAGCGACCCCCGCCGTCCCATCTCACTTAGCTGCTAGAAGCTCACTCGTGCCTTGGGGACCTGCGGCTATTGCAGCGCCGTGACTCATGATGCTGGCGCTGGATTTAGCGCCAACTCGACGATGTAGCGGTGCCGTCTCCGCGAGGGCATCAACGATCTTGTCTAACAGCGTCGCACTCTTGAGGCATTTTCTGCATATCGATGCTCAAGCGTGCACTTTTCATTCGTTTTCTGCATTGACGAACCAAGCGGGGCGAGTGGTGCACTCTAATTTTGCAGGATTATCGGTTCGCTTTTCTGTCGAACTTGATGTGATCCGTAAGGGTGACGCTAAGTCTCCAACCTGTCGTTCGGCAACATAACTTTGCATACCTGGTAAAAAAGCGCGCCCTTTTAAGGCGTTGGTTCCGGGTTCGAGTTCCGGCGGACCCAATCGTACTACTAGGCCATCGCCTGATTTCTCGTCATCAAGTTCATATGACGCAACCGTTCCGCCAACCTTTCATCACGTGCGTAGCGAGATAGGGCGTCTGTTGAACAAGAAAATGGAAACGGCGCTCATCGATCCTGGCCAGGCACGCCGGCATGGTGGCAACCACCGTGGCGGCGCGGGGTTGAATCCACCAGCGCCATTTTTCCGAGCAACGCGCCCGGAGTTGCACTCTCGACCAGAATCTCGCCCACGAACACATCGGCCGAGCCTAAGACATACATGCAATCACCTGTCCTCGCCCTCGCGAAACAAGGTCTGGCCAGGAGCGAGACGCACCGGATCGTCGTCCCGACGAAATAATTCAGCCGGATTCATAGGAAGAATTTGAGACTACCCGCCGGAACGAAATAATCGCAATTTACGTTTGTGTAATGGAAACCGGGCCGGCGTGACCATGATACTTACGATTTCGCAGCAACACCTGACAATGATGAGTCCAATCATTCCGACCGACCCAACTCACTCTTTTCGGGCATATTGGGACTCTCTATAATCAACGTCCATGGATATCTCCACGCTCGCGAATTTGATTAACGCCATCGCGGTCACCGCGGGCGTCATTTTCGCAGCGGCACAGATCCGGCAGTATCGGCAACGACGGCAGCGCGACGCCATGCTTGAGTTGGTGCGGTCATTTCAGAGCCCAGCATTTACGGCCGCGTTGCGTCGCGTCCTTTCCTTGCCCGATGGAGCCGACGCTGCAAAAATACGAGAAGTGCTCGGACCCGATGGCGAAGATGCGGTCTATTTAGTCTCGCTCACCTGGGAAAGCCTCGGTGTTCTGGTTTTTCGACGCGAAGTCACGTTAGATCTAGTGGATGATTTCTTCAGCGGTCCACTTGTGATCTCGTGGCAGAAACTGAAAGTTTATTCCGAAGAATGGCGACGGACCCTGAATCGCGAGACCGGTAACGAATGGTTTCATTGGCTCGCGGAAAGAATGTTGGAGCGCGAAAAAACTTCGCCGCCGATTCCTGCCTACGAAGCGCACCGCAATTGGCGTTAACGCAATAAGCTTTAAGAAGGGCGGCAACGAGGTAAAGGATCCAGTTAACATTTGGATGTCGCAGGTGCAACATAACAATATTAACTCGCGCAATAACAGACGCCGGATTAAATGTTCGCTCCCTGCCCGGGTTCACAGAGTACCGGTAGCAGCAGCGCGCTAGGAATCGCGCAGCGCGCGTGCTTCCAACCGCAACAATTCCAAAAATGATTCCGCAATCGGCGGTAATTTGCCCGTCCACAGAGCTGCTACCACCAGCTTCGGAAATCCGCGCAAAGGCAACGCTCGTGTTCGCGTCGGCGCTCGGCCTCCCGGCGGCAAGACGCTGAGGGCAACGCCAAACCCCGCCGCCACATAAGGAGCAACCAATTCCAGCGAGCCCGCTTCGATACTGGTCGGCCAAACCAGCTCTTCTGCGGCCAACCCGCGGCGGAACAATTTCGTCAGCGCTTCATTCTCGGGTAACGCGATCAACAGTTCCGATGCGGTCCGCTTTAACATTTCGCGCGCGGATTTGGCGGCATAATTTTCCGGAACGAGCAATACCAATGGCACCTGTAGCAGGGCTTCGCTTCGAATTCCCCTGGCCGGTTTACCTTCCAGCTCGGTAATCGCGAGCTCGATCTCCTGCTTCTTCAGCAGCGCTTCGGCCATGGCTTGGTTGGCATCATGCAGACGCAATTTCAAATGCGGAAATCGTCGGCGATGCCGGACCAATAAATTCGGAAAGTGATCGCGCAGAATGGTAGTGAGGGCGGCCAGCCGCAAGCGCTGGGCGGTTTCCCCGCGCAGGCGCTCCGATGTCTCTTGCACGCGGGAAAAGAATGGCGCGGCAAACTCGTAAAGCTCGCGACCAGCCGGAGTGAGTTGAAACGGCCGTCGCTGAAATAATTTCACACCGAGATCTTCTTCCAAACGCAAAATCTGCGCACTAATCGCCGGCTGTTGAATGCCGTACGGCATTTTGCGAGCGGCCTCGGTAATCCCGCCATGCGTGGCAATGAAGTAAAATAATTCGAGGTGATGAATGTTCATCAGGCAGCACGCCGTTCTTCCGCGCGAGCAGCACGAAAATTCTGCAGGAACCGCCGACTGCGTTCACGCACGAAATCCGGATGATAAAGGCGGCGCCCGAGATTTTCGAAACCGCTCCGCAGTTCCGCTACGCTCATCGCGGCCGGCTGAAAATTAATGTCAAAAAGAGTGCAGCGGTTCCAAGCGCGTTCATTCAAGAGCCGCCCCGATCGTCGAAAACGCTCGTACAACGGTGTGCCGGGGAATGGCGTGAGAAATGTGATTTGCACATCGTAGAGACCGCTTTCGCGAACGAAATCGAAAGCTTCGTCGAATTGCTCGTTGCCGGCACCATCCAGGCCGATAACAAAGCAGCCGTTGACGGTGATGCCGGTGCGCTGAATCCGTTCGACCGCCGCGCGATAATTTTCCCACTGTCGCGCCTTCCAATCACTGCGCTGCTCGACTCCGTGCAGGACTCGGCGCGATGGGCTTTCAAAACCGATCAAGACTTGGGCGCATCCAGCCTCGCGGATCAGCCGCAGCAACTCCGGATCTTGCGCAATCGACAAATCCGTTTCGGTAAACCAGCGAATGTTTTCGCGCGCAAGCGCTCGCATCATTTGCTCGGAATGAGCACGGTTTACGAAGGTATTATCATCGGCAAACTCAACGAATGGATCGCGCCATAACTCTTTTAGTCGCCGAATCTCCGCAATCACCCGATCGACCGGCTTCACTTTGAATTGCGGAGAAATCCGGATGGAGGCGGCGCAAAATTCGCAACGCCACGGACAGCCGCGCTGCGTTTGTACAGTCAATCGCGGGTAACGATCGGGCGCGAGCAACTCGAATCGCGGCACCGGAGAATGCGCCAAGTCGAACGGTTTCAATCGACCATCATAAAGCGTATCCAATTTCCCCATTTCCAAATCGCGGACGATCCTGGGCCAGGTCGATTCGCCTTCTCCAATCACGATGGCGTCGGCGTGTCTTCTCGATTCCTCGGGCAAAGCGGATACGTGCAGGCCGCCAAGAATGACTTTTGTGCCGATCGACTTAAATCGAGCGGCCAGCCGATAAGCTTCGCCGGCGGTTGCGGTCAGGGTCGAAATGGCGACCGCGTCGAAATCGCGAGGAAGCTCGCCCAAATTCACGTCGCGCACTTCCAAATATTCCACCGCGATGTGCGGCGGCGTCATTCCCGCTAAAGTAAGCAAACCGAGGCTGGGCAACGCTTCAATCGCGTTCTTACGCCGGAAAACGCCCGGAAAGGTAAGGCCAAGGTTCAGCAGCTCCACGTCGCAAAGACGAAGACCGCTCATGGCGATGAATCCGATTTTCATTGCGCCCTCCAGTTCATCAGCAACATCACGATTCCCGCGGTGGCGCTGATCACCGGCAAAGGGAAAAGAATTCGAAACCGAGTGCGCCAGGCGGCGAGAAAACAGCAAATTGGCATGGTGATTGCGCTCGCAATCATCAAGACCGCCGCGATTCCCGGAACCGTCACCAAAACGCGGCCGGTAAGACCAAAAAGAATGTTGGTAAATCCCAGGCCGAAAAACGAAATGTGACCGAGCCGAAGGAGGCGACGCCGATAAGAAGAGTAGCCGCCGAGCCATTCCTCGCGCTGAAAAAAAAGGCCGATCACCGCGCCGGAAATGACACCGGCGAGTGTGGCGGCCCAACCGGTCCACAAGTTCCACTCTGCAAATGTATCCGATCTAACATCGATTCACTCGATGAACCCGCCGTCAATGATCGATCAGAACTTTTCAATTCACGCACGCTGCGAAAAGCGTTGATCCTTGAGGGTGAGAAATATCAGTTATCGAATTTGGGTAGCTTGTGCCGCTGGAATTTTTGCCAACGACCATCGTTCCGCTTTAGCGGAGGATAAGCCAGGCACCCCAAACCGAATTTTGCTCGTCCACGGCATCGCCGATTCCGCCGCATCAATGCAAATGTTGCGCGCGCGACTCGCTCGAGATGGGCGCGAAGCTTTCGCAATAAACCTAAAGCCAGGCGACGGCCGAATCAGTCTGGAAGCGTTATCGGTGCAATTGCGCGACTATGTCGGAATGCATTTTTCGGCCAGAGAAAGGATCGATCTCGTCGGCTTTAGCATGGGTGGATTGGTTTGCCGCTACTATATTCAGATGCTTGGAGGCAGTTCGCGGGTCGATCGCCTGGTTACCATTTCGGCACCAAATCACGGGACATTGCTGGCTTACCTGAGCAGTCGCGACGCCTGCAAAGAGATGCGCCCAAGGAGCGACTTTCTGCAAAAGCTCAACAATGATTCCTCGAAATTGCGCGAAATAGAAGTCATATCCTTCTGGACGCCATTGGACCTGATCATTATCCCGGCGAAGAGTTCGCGCCTGTCGGTTGGGATTAATAAGCCAGTTCCAGTGTTAGCTCATCCATTAATGGTTTTGCAACGAAGGCCACTTGATGAAGTGGCGAATGCGCTATCACAACCGGTAGCGCGGCTCCGCAGAGCGTCGCCCTACCAATGAAACTTTCGCGAGCACGCCTTGGTAGGGCCCCACTCCGTCGAGCCGCGCCAGCTGAATGGTTTGAGATCGAAGACTTCGCTAAATAGATAGCTCTGTCTGTTTTCTGGAGTAGTCGAGTTTTCCATCCACCACCCTTGCGGCCGAGGTGAAAGGATGCGCTTCGGTTTTGTTCTCATCGATAATGTGAATGACTTCGATTCCTTGGACTTTCAAGTAATCGGAAATTAAACTGCGATGACATTTCCACCATACCGCTTCCGCGCACATGATTGCGGTTGCGCCATGGCTGTCTGCCATTTTCTGCAACCGTGTAATTCCACGGGCGAATTCCGCTGTTTCCATGTGGTCGGCGTAACCGCGAAATGATTCGTTGCGCCAAGCGGTGTTAGGCGAGTCCTTCGATGCCTTTCGCCGTCCGCCTAGTTCCGAAAATTGTTCGTAACCAATCCTGTCCCGTCTTAGAGATTTCGCCAGCTCTTCTTTGTTAAACTGCGGATACCGCTTCGAGCCTGGTAAGAGGCGGACATCGGCGACGAGCTTGATTCCGTTTGCCTGCAACGCGCCAATAAACTCCTCGATTGTTCGAGTGGAATGTCCGATTGTCCAAATCCTCGTCACCTCTTAATCACTCGCCCGGAAGTCTTGAAAGCGCGAATCGGTCCCGCCTTTTCCAAAATACCCGAATGGTTCATCCGCCAGGTGACCGTCCCGTTTGTTATTACCCGATTAGCTCTCTTACTGGTTGGATGGCTGGGGGTTCGTTTACTTCCACTTCCTGTCACCTTTCCCTCAGCCTGGGAGATTGGTCCCGACGGCAACAAACACACCGTGGAGAATCACATTTCTCCAATTTCTCATCCCTGCGTGAACATGTTATCGCGCTGGGACGCTGGGTGGTATGTCGAGATTGCGCGCGACGGTTACCACTATGAGCCCGGCTCTGCCAGCAACACTGCTTTCTTCCCACTTTACCCGTTGCTTATCCGGGTTATTCATGCGCTGCTTTTTCTCCCGGCGAACGACTACTGGTGGTTAGTACCGGCGATCGCGCTTTCGAATATTGCGTTACTTATTGGCCTTACTTACTTCCGCGCTCTTCTTGCGATAGACTTCGACGAGGAAATCGCTTCCCGCGCAATTATCTACCTTCTAATTTTTCCGACGACCTTTTTCTTCTCTGGCATCTATAGTGAATCATTGTTCCTGGCATTGACGGTTGGTGCGTTTTATTACGCGCGCACCAATCGGTGGCTGCCAGCCTGTATTTTCGCCGCTCTGGCAGCCGTCACTCGTTCCCAAGGAATCATCCTAGCTCTGCCTTTGTTGATTGAATATTTCCGTGAACGCAACTTCAGCTTGCGAAAGATTGGATGGAACATCACGGCTTTTGCGCTAATCCCGGCTGCAGTCTTTGCTTACGCACTGTTTTTAAGGCTGAGGTTTGGGAGCTGGACCGTCATGTTCGACGTCCAGGGCATCTGGGGACGGCACTTGATGTGGCCATGGCATCCTCTGGCCTGGTTCCTGCGGCACGCGCCAGCGTTAAGTCTGGAGCACCACGATAGACTCGATTTTTGTTTTCTGGTCTTACTGCTAGGCGGGGCTATAGCTGGGCTGCGGCAATTGAGCATCTCTTACAGCGTGTACCTTTGGACAGCTGTCGCGTTCTTTTCTTGCTGGGGCCTGTTCGGGTCGATACCGCGCTTTGACCTCGTCACTTTTCCTCTCTTTGTCGTCCTCGCGCTCATCGGCGCCCGTAGTCGCGCATTTCATCTCGGCTACGTCGTTGCTTCAACCATGCTGGCAGCTCTGTTCATGGTGATGCATTCCCAGTGGAACTGGGTTGCCTAGCACGTGCATGTGAAAGAAATTTTTTGGACTTGCGTTCCGGCAAGGAGCCGCCGAAGCATTGTACGTTTATGAGAACCGAAGAAACCCTGCGTGCCTTGGATGATTTGATTCGCGAGAGATCGATCCTACAACACCCATTCTATCGCGCCTGGAAACGCGGCGAATT
>QHPP01000116.1 GCA_003219125.1 Verrucomicrobiota bacterium | reverse complement strand
TCGATCCGACTTACGCCCTGGCCTACTTCGGATTAGCCGATGCTTATCGAAGCCTTGCGCCAACCAGTGAAGTACCGTCGAAGGATACTCTCCCGCAGGCTCAGGCTGCTGCAACCAAAGCATTGGAGCTCGATGAGACGCTGGCGGAACCTCACGCTACTCTGGCCTTCATTCACACTTGGTATGACTGGGACTGGTCCGCCGCGGAAAGGGAAGCAAAACGTGCCATCGAACTCAATCCGAATTGGAGTTTTGGCCACATCGCTTACGCGCAAATGCTCAGCGTAACCGGGCGTTCCCAGGAAGCAATCGCAGAAGGTGCCCGGGCCGTCGAACTCGATCCGCTTTCCCTGATCATCAACGCACTCAATGGTTATCATCTTCACCTTGCAAGACGAGACGACGAGGCGATCGCGAGGTTAAAAAAGACGCTCGAACTGGATTCGGGTTTCTGGATTGCGCATCAATTTTTAGGAATGGCTTATATCGAGAAGAAAATGTACCCCGAAGCCATTGCCGAATTCAATCAGGCCGTAAAATTGTCCGGCGGAAATTCAGAACCGCTAGCACTGAATGGTTATGGCTCGGTATTGTCCGGCGACACGGCGAAAGGACGGGCGGTACTACAGGAATTAAAATCTCTCGAAAGCCAACGCTACGTTCCGCCTTCCAATCTCGCGCTCCTCTCTTATGTCCTGGGCGAGAAGGATGAGGCTTTCAGCTGGTTAGAAAAGGCGTATCAAGACCGCGATATTCGACTTTGTCGCCTGAAAGTCGACGCAAAATGGGATTCGATGCGTTCGGAACCCCGTTTCGTCGAAATCCTCAAGCGCATTGGCCTCCAGTAGCGACAGGCATCGTAAGCGGCTTACGATTCACATTCTCCTGCATTCGATGTTCGACGTTAACCAATTGGGCCAGCGCCCATGATGTTATGACGCCTCAAAATATCCTCGGAAAGCTTTTCCATGGCGGCAATTCTTATTGGCTCACCCGGTTCGCTATTTTGCGCCTGCTTGGTTTTGTTTATGCAGTTGCCTTTTTGATCGCAGCGCAACAACTCGTTCCCCTCGTCGGCGAACATGGCTTAACCCCGGCCAATCATTTTTTTGAAAGAGTTCAGGCACATTTTGGCTCGCGTCCTGCCGCAGCCTTGCAACTACCATCGCTCTTTTGGTTCGGTATTTCCGATCAAGGTCTGTCAATTTTTGCCTGGGTTGGTTTTGGTCTCTCGCTTGTAGTTCTGTGCGGCTACGCCAATGCCATTCTGCTCGCCATTCTCTGGGCGATGTACATGTCCATCATTCACGTCGGGCAAATTTGGTACGGCTACGGCTGGGAGACACAACTGCTCGAGACCGGATTCCTGTCGATCTTTCTTTGCCCGTTGCTCGATGGTCGTCCGTTTCCGAAATGCCGGCCGCCCCTCCTCGTGATCTGGCTTTTTCGCTGGCTCGGTTTTCGCATCATGATTGGTGCCGGCCTGATCAAACTACGCGGCGATCCATGCTGGGGCGATTTGACCTGCCTTTATTATCATTATGAAACACAGCCGATCCCAAGTCCCATTAGCCGGTATCTGCATTTCGCACCACATTGGTTCCACAAATTCGGCACGGCCTGGAACCATTTCATCGAACTAGTCGTCCCCTGGTTTTCTTTCGGGCCGAAGCACGCACGCCATGTCGCCGGCATCTTGCTGGTGAGTTTTCAAATCATTCTCATCATCAGCGGCAACCTCTCGTTCTTGAATTACGTGACCATCATTCCATTTCTCGCTTGTTTCGATGACACCTTCCTTCGGCGAGTTCTTCCACGCCTGATCGTTAAGCGCGCCGAACGTGCCGCGCATGAATCTGAGCCGTCGCGCATCAACAACTCCATCGCCATCGGATTGTCGCTCCTGGTCGCCTATTTGAGCATCGCGCCAGTCGCCAATCTCATTTCCGAGCGGCAAATGATGAACACGTCATTCGATCGGCTTAGCCTGGTCAACACCTACGGCGCGTTCGGTGCGGTCGGCAAAGAACGCGATGAGATCATTTTCGAAGGTACCGACGACGCGATTATTACCGGCGATACCAGGTGGAAGGAATACGAATTTAAAGCGAAACCGGGCGACCCGAATCGATGTCCGCCTTTCGTTGCGCCGTATCAACCGCGCATTGATTGGCAAATTTGGTTCGCCGCCATGGCATCACCGGCGGAGTATCCATGGACGCTCCATTTTGTCTGGAGACTTCTGCACAACGATCCGGGGACACTTTCATTGCTGGCGAACAATCCATTTTCCGTTAGACCGCCGCACTACATTCGCGCGCAACTCTATCGCTATCATTTCGCGCCGCCGGGTGACCCAGCCTGGTGGAAACGCGAACCAATTGGTGAATGGCTTCCCGCTCTTTCTGTTGATGACGTCCAATTCCGCCGTCTTCTGGCCGCGATGGATTGGCTGGATTGAACGCGTTCTGAAATTGTCGGGCAGGCGTTCCCGCCTGCCGCATCGGAAGATTTTTGGCAGGCAGGAATGCCTGCCCTACAAATTATGAGCCAGTTCCTGGCATCGCCTGATGTCGAGTTTGCCGGAAGCCAGAACGGGAATGTTTTCTACCACGACGGAACGCTTCGGGATCCACAGGTTTGGGACGCCGGCTTCATTGAGGGCGGCGCGCAGTTTATCCATCTCAACTGGATCAGCCGTTAATAGGAGCAACGCTTCGCCTTTCGCTTCATCCGGCACTCCACAAATGGCGATACGGCGTTCGCTTCCTTCCAAACCGAGCGCACCAATAATCTTCTGCTCGACAACCTCGTGCGGCACCATTTCGCCGCCGATCTTCGAGAAACGCGAAAGCCGGCCTTCGATGTAGAGAAATCCGTCCTCGTCCAGTCGGCCAATATCACCGGTCTTTAACCAGCCATTGTGCAAAACCTCTGCCGTTCGTTTTGGATCCTTCAGATAGCCTTCAAAAATATTTGGACCACGCAGCCAGAGCATCCCGCTGTCGTAAATAGATAATTTCTCGTTAGTTTCGGGATGGCGGATCTCCGCGGCAATACCTGAAGCCATTTTTCCGACGGAGCCGAGGCGATAAAGCAGCTGCACCGTAACATCGGGCCGCTCCGGAATTGGATCAGGCAGGTTCACGGAAACGACCGGTGCTGTTTCGGTCAAGCCATAGCCCTCCATCACGCGTTTGCCGAAGCGTTCGAAAAATTTCTCAGATAGATCGAGCGGCATCTTTTCCGCGCCGACGATGACCAGGCGTGCGGAACGTAGCTGCTCCGGCTCGCCCTTGCGCAGATACGCACGCAAGAAAGTAGGTGTCGCCAGTAATACTGTGATTTTGTACTTCTCGACCAGGGCAGCATTCTTCGCCGCTTCAAGCGGACTGAGATAGGTAATTATCGGGGTGCCTTCGATGAGCGGATACCAGAGGGTGACGGTGCAGCCGAAACTGTGGAAAAAGGGGAGCGAGGCAAGAAGACTGTCGTCCGGTCCGGCATCGAGCATGACGGTAAACTGGGCGACGTTGCCGACGATATTGTGATGGGAAAGAACAACGCCCTTGGGTTCGCCGGAACTGCCGCTGGTAAAAAGCAAGACTGCTTCTTTGTGTCCGCCGTGGCGCGGAAGACCGAGCCAGCGAGCTAACAAGAAGTTGGGTGTAATGATTCCCGCGATCCACCAAAACAGAATCTGCCGCCTCAATTTCGGCAGCAGCTCGTCGAGCAACGCGATGTGGCGCGGCCAGGGAAGATCGGGAAATCGGCCATGGAACTGTTTGGCGCTAATCGCAGTTTCGATGTCCGCGCGGCCGATCGCGCTTGCGATCGCCTCGACCGAAGCGGTGAAATTTAATCCGACTGGCACTTTGTCGGCCAGTGCCACCGCGAGATTGGCAACGACCGCGCCTTTGCTGGCCGGCAGCACAATCGCGATTCGTTTTTCTGGAAATGTTTGCCGAAGGTAACGACTGAGCGCGATCGAAACTCCGAGGAGTTTTCCGCGGCTCAACTTGCTGCCATCCATTCCGTCGGTCACCAGGGTGGCAAAAGGCGAGCGCTTGAGTCCGCGAAGAGCACGACGCGCAATGTGCTGATGCAACTCGGGCCGTTGCTCGAAGCAATCGGTTCCAAGCTTCAGCAAATCTTCGTGGACGCGTGGGATTGTCGCTTCCTCCGCCGAAAGAGGGGTGCCGAAGCCAACCGTGGCGCGATACGGGAAATGTTTTGGCCATTTCCGGAAAAATTTTCCGCCTCGAAATGAAAAGATTGAACCCCAGAGTTGATCGAGAAAAACTGGTACCACCGGCGCTTGGGCGTGACGCGCGATCATTTCGAACCCGCGCTGTAGACGCGCCAGCGTGCCGGTGCGCGAGAGTTGGCCTTCCGGGAAAATGCAAACGATTTGGCCAGCTTCAATTCGGTCGGTCGCTCGGCGAATTGCTTCGCGCGGCTTACGCCGGTCGATCGGGATGGCGCGCGCCATTCGCAGCACCGGCTGCAACATTGCGTTGCGATAAAATTCCTCATCGATGATAAAGCGAACCGCGCGTGGAGACGCTAGCTGGAGGATAATCGCGTCAACCCAGGTGATGTGATTAGGCACGAGCAGGCAACCGCCGCTCGGAAGATTTTCAATGCCGATCGCTTTTACCCGGTAAACTAGGCGGGCGACGCCGCAGGCCAAAAGATAAAAAGCGCGCTCGGTGGCAGAATCTCCCAGCATTTGTTTTACGTTTACAATCGTTCTATCTCATTCTGCAATCGGCTTTGATGACGAACGAGGGAAAATCAGGCGCTCGCACTGCATTGTGGCTCCTGCTGGCGATTAATCTTTTTAATTATATCGACAGACAGGTGCTGGCTTCGGTTGAGCCGGAAATTCGTCACACGTTTTTCGCCGCTGGCGATCCGAACGCTATGGAGAAAACGGGCTGGCTGGCTCCAGCTTTTCTGGTTAGTTACATGATTTCCGCACCAATCTTTGGTTGGTTGGCTGATCGGATGTCGCGCTGGATTATCATCGGCGCCAGCGTGGTCCTTTGGAGCGCGGCGACCGCCGCCTCTGGACTCGCCGGTACTTTTGCATTGCTGTTCATCACGCGGCTCTTTGTCGGCGTTGGCGAAGGGGGATATGGGCCTGCAGCGCCCACTATCATTTCTGACTTATTTCCGCTGGAACGTCGCGGCCGTGTGCTTTCGTATTTTTACGTTGCGCTCCCCGTCGGAAGTGCGCTCGGCTACGCGATCGGTGGGTTTGTAGTAGGGCATTGGAGTTGGCAGACGGCATTTTATGCGGTTGGCCCACCAGGGTTACTGCTCGGGTTAGCGTGTTTCTGGAGGCGCGATCCGCGCGCGCAAATCATGAAGCAAAAGAAGCGCCCCAGTTTGCAAGATTATCTGAAATTGGCGCGAATTCGATCCTACATCTTGAACACATCCGCCATGACTGCGCTCACCTTTGCCATCGGCGGATTATCGTTTTGGGTTCCCGGCTATTTGGAATATCGGGGGTTACCGCCAAGCAGCCGAATCATTTTTGGCGGAATCCTTGTGTTTGCTGGATTGACCGCGACGCTGATCGGAGGAGTTGCGGGCGACCGCTTGCGCAAACGTTTTGCTGGTTCCTACTTTCTTGTCTCGGGCATCGGAGTGTTGATCGCATTCCCATTTTCAGCTGCGATGCTTTTCACGCCATTTCCGGCAGCATGGGTGATGATGTTTATTGCCATCTTTTTCCTTTTCTTTAACACCGGGCCCTCTAACACGGCCCTCGCCAATGTTACTCACCCATCGGTGAGGGCGACCGCATTTGCTCTCAACATTTTGATCATTCATGCGCTCGGTGACGCCGCCGCGCCGCCGCTGATTGGTGCAGTCGCGGATCACACAAACATGACCGTGGCTTTTCTTGTCGTTTCGGCAACGATGTTGATAGCAGGTGTATTTTGGCTCGCTGGGATGAAATATCTTCCGGTAGATACGAATGCGGTTGAGATGGCTGATGCTGGCGGGCCGGCTACGAATCCCTCTTATTCCTAATCGTATTCGTAATCCTATTCCTATTCTTTCCGGGTTGCGCCGATGGATTGAAAATACGATAAGAGAAAACATCGAACGCTGAACGTCGAACACGCAACATCGAAGGTTGAAGGCTGATGTGATCAGCGATTGTTTAAATGGACGTCGAAGGCGTGTGCCTGGGCCAACGCTTCAGCGGCTTCGTCGGCTTGCCCAAGACGCGTTAGATATTCGCTGAGCAATTGCCAGCTTTCCGCGCGATACCATTCCGTTGCGAGCACGGCCCGCAATTTTGCTACCGCTTGTTCCGTCTGCCCGCTCACGGCCAGGGCAGCGAGGTAACGTCGCATGATCGACCACGATGGCGGATTCGTTCGCGATGCCGTGCGCAAGCGCAACAGATTGATCTCGCCCTTTTCTTTTTGTTCCACCAACGCCAGCATCTCTTCCGCTTGCGCCAGACTTACCGGATTCTTCTGGGCGCGTTCGAGAAAACCTCGCGCGGTAGACAGATCATTTCGTTTCAAGGCGACGGCGGCAAGATTGAGCAAAGCGAACGGTTGCTCAGGATTTTTTGCGAGTGCCCGCTGCAAGAGTATGTTGGCCTGTTCGAGGTGGCCTTCGGATAACTCGAGTCCGCCGAGGTTAATCAACATTCGAGTGGAATCGCCCCCGGCGGCGACGGTGTGCCCGAAGAATGTTCGCGGGTCCTCCCAATCTTGCGCGCGGTAAAATGTTCGCACCCCAAGAAAAGCGATCCAGAGCGCCGCGAGCATCAGGACCGAGAAAAAAGTGATCCGAGACCAGACGATTAGCGCGACCTGCAGCGCAACGGCGAGAAGAACAAAGGCTAACGCGACGTAGACCCAGTGTTCCGCAATGTTTGCGTTCAAGGAAAAAAGACCGCATACCGGCAAATACGAAATCCCGGCGCAGAGAAGAAGCGCGAAGATTCCCGGTTCACGTTTGTGTGCGCGGCGCGCCCACCACAGCAGTACGCCGAAGACTATAAGCCCTGCCAGCGTTTGTAACTCACGCCAGGCGCCGGCTGTGAGACTAACAGGATTAAATCCCCAGGGATGATTCTCCACATCACGATCCATGTGCAAATTCGCCGGCGCCACCAAAAGACCGGTGTACTCAGCCAGCGCACGGGCCGCGATAATTGGACGGACCAACGCCGGCGCCGGCGGCGAAAGCCGGGGCACATCCACTGGCAGCACCTGATTGCGCAGGGTCGCGTAGATGGTGAGAACAAAGGCGATCGCCACTCCAATCGCCACCATTCCTTTCCAGTTTTTCCTCAGAAGAATCAAAGTGATCGCCAACGCGGAAAAAATGAGCCCGCTCTCTTTGCTTAGCGCGCTGGCCAGAAGCGCAAATCCGGCTACAGCGTAGAATTTCCAAGCCGATTCCTGGCTAAGCGCCCGAACCGTAAAATATAGTGCGGCGAAACCAAAAAGTGCCGCGAGCGAATCCGCGCGTCCGGATACATAATCGACGACTCCGGAATGGAGCGGATGCAGCGCCCACGCCAGCGAGGCAATGGCCGCAGTCCCCAGGCTTTTTCGTTCATCAACGTGATAGAGCTTAAAGAATCCGAGGGCGAAAATAAACAACGCGATGGCGGTGGCAGCATGGAGCAAAATATTGGTCAAGTGATAAGGCGCGGGATGAAAGCCGAACGCCCAATACTCCAGCGTGTAGGTCAGGCGCTGAACCGGCCGATAAAAATTCGAAGGAGTCGCGTCAACAAACAGAAAATGTTGAAAGCCTTCTGGAATCAGTCGCCAACTGCGAATGAGTGGATCGCGCAGAACGAGCGCGGTGTCGTCCCAAACAAAGGTCGCTCGTAACGCTGGAGCGTGCGCGGCGAAAATCAGGACTACGAGCGCGCCGTAGATGATCATTCGTTGTTTCATTGAGGAAACGCGTTGCAGTTTTGGCCTGATCAGCGTCTAGATTAAGCGTGAATTACGGACGATTCCTCATCTCGCTGATGGCGTTGTTTGTTGCGAGCAGCGCCCATGCCGCCGCGCTCTCGGACGATTGCGCACAACTCATCGTTGCTCTCGCGCCGGACTGGAATTCCGTGCATGGCCGTTTGTATCTGCTGGAAAAGGCGGGAGGCAAGTGGCGAGCGCAGGCGGGGCCGGTTCCGGTGTTGTTTGGAAAAAACGGTTTGGCCTGGGGAAGTGGGATCGCCGGTCAGGGCGAGCCGGGCCTGCGAAAACACGAGCGCGATGGTCGCGCGCCGGCCGGCATTTTTCGCATCGGTGAGGTATTTACCTACGATGCCGCGTTACCGCCGGGAGCGAATTATCCATTTCACCAGGTGACCGAAGCCGATGTCTGGAGCGATGATCCGCGTTCGCCCAATTATAACCGGCATGTGGTGATCGATCCGCGTAATCCGCCCGACAATTACAGCCACGAAAAAATGCGCGGCGGCGATTTCGCCTATCGCTGGCTGATCGAGATTAGACATAATTCCGACCCGCCGGTGCCCGGTAATGGCAGTGCTATCTTCTTTCATATTCGTCGAGGAGTAAATCGGCCGACGACTGGGTGCACGACAATGGCGGAACCGGACTTGGTTCGGCTAGTCGGGTGGTTGCGGGCTCCCCAGCGTCCTTGCTACGCGTTGCTCACGAATGCGGATTATTCGGCAAGGTGGAAAAGCTGGAACTTACCCCCGCCGGAATTGGTTGGGCTGAAATGATTTTCGAGCAGTAGTGCGTTGTCAGGCTGTGGCGGCCGCTGAGGCTGGCGGCAGAGCCTCTAATTTCTGCCGCTGAGACAACGGCAGCTACAACGAACCGGCTGTTAAGATGAAATAGCATTGAATAACCGCCAGCATTCGAGAAATCCTGGTGCAAAGTCCTCGGGCTTATTTGCCACCCATCTCTCCACGATTTCGCTCGGAAAAAACTCGACTGCACTGATTTCTTCGCATGGAAAGGCAAATGGCCCGTCGCATTCTCCGCGATAAACCATGATGAATTCCTGACCGGTTTTTTCCGACGCCAGCAGCTTACCAATGTGATCGAGCCTCCCACTTACTCCAAGTTCCTCCATGAGTTCGCGTCCGGCGGCCTCCTCATAGTCTTCGTTAGCTTCCACGTGACCTGCTGCGCTTGAATCCCAGAGCAGGGGATGCCGGTCTTTCCAGGGCGAACGCTTTTGTAAAAGTATCTCCCCGGCATGATTGAAAATGAGGATGTGAACGGCGCGATGACGAAAGTTATTCTCATGGACTTCCAAGCGACTGGCGGTGCTAATTTGCCGATCGTTTTCGTCCACGACCGGAAAGCGCTCAGCTGACGCCCGCGACGCAATTTTTTCATCGCGTGGAGCGATGAGATTGGCCAGCGCAATCCATTGCTGAAGCGAAAGCTCTTCGGCGCGCGCCGACAAGGGGGTCGCAATTTTTTTTGAAGTGCTTTCCCAGTCAACAATTTGACCGGCGAGTAGTTTCCGCAATTGCTTTCGCCGCTGCGAGAATCCGCGCTTTACAATCTCGCGAAACATTTGGTGATCGAAAATTCCGATCCGTTTTTCGTCGCGCGAGATAAAGCGAACAATTGCCGAAGCGACTTCGGGCTGCGGGATAAAAACTGTGCGCGGAATCTTTCGCAAATACTCAACGTGATGATGAAGTTGCAGCTGCAACGTGAGCGCGCCGTAATCGGCGCTTCCTGGTTTGGCCGAGAGGCGTCGGGCCATCTCATCTTGTAACATGAACAATGCCAATGAGATATAACTTGGAAAATTGACAAAGCGTAAGAGCAGTTGGCTCGCAATGTAATAGGGGAGGTTTCCGATCACTTTCACGTTGCGCTCCGCGAAAAGAATTCGCGTGTCGAAATCAAGCGCGTCGCAATGGCGAAGTTCGAATCGCGAGTCGCGAAATTTTTCGCGCAAAAAATTGGCCAGACGCGCGTCTTTCTCCAACGCCAGCAGACGCGGGCCGCGCTTCAGGATCTCGCTGGTGAGCGCGCCGAGCCCGGGTCCAATTTCCAGAACAAAATCGCCCGGACCAATCTGGGCCCGCTCGACAATCCAACGCGCCAGGTTTTGATCGTGCAGGAAATTCTGTCCCAGTCTTTTTGCCGGACGCACGCCGGTGCTGTCGAGCGCTGCGCGAACTTCCGAAAGATTCATCCGCTGATCAGCCGGAAAGGCAGGGAAACACGCCCGCTGTTCACAAAAAGCTGTGAACAAAATGTGGAGAGGATCGTCGGTTTGTACACAAGTTATTCACCGCCTCGGAAACGACTCCCCAATTTCATAAATGTATGGAGGGGCGAGGTCCTGCCAGTCCGCCATGGTCATGAGCATCGCAGGCGCTCCGCCCTCCATTGCCCGAAGCAAGCGCCGCATATCTTATGAGAAGCTGCTCGCGCCCCCCGAATCGTCATTTGAGCTGCAACATCGCTGACTTCCGGCGTTTTCGTCCTCTCAAATAGGTGCGACGCGCTTCGCCTAGCGTCACTCCCTCCAGGAAATAAGCGGATGCTGCGTGTCCGATAGCGTAGGTGCCTGCGCCTGCCACCATTCCACAGACGACATTTCCCCAACCTGGAAAGAATTTCAGGAGTGCGCGAGCGCCCTCGCGCAAAAGCATTCCGGCCCCGACGTTGGCTCCGAGCGCGCCGACAAATTCTGTAGCTGCACGCAGGCTTCGCTCGCGTCCGCTCAGGTACATGATCCCGGAGACCATCACCAATTGCAGGGTGGTGAGGATGGGGAGGTCCGCGAGCGGAATCGGCTGCGCGCCGACTGCGGTGCAGATCGCGCTGGTCGATTTGATGAGAATGTTTGCGATCTCGCGTTGGGCTTCGCGGTCGCCCGAAATGCGGACAATTTCGACCCGGCACTCGTTCGGTAACTTTTTTGAAAGCACGGAAACGAATTGATGTGACGCTGCCCGGTCGGCCAAGGCGTGTCCTGGTTCACCGGAAAACTCGAACCCGCCCCAGACGCGACCGTGTAACTGCGGCTGGATTTTTTCCGACCAATCCATTCTGACCGGTCCCCCATTGTGCCCCGCGCTTGGCACCGGCTCGAGATGGATCGCTATAATGCCGGCGTTTTTGCGCACCGCATCATTCCAATGCACGCACTCGCTGCCATTTTCCGCGCTTCGTTTTACCTTGCTGCGGCCTTCGGAAGCGTCGCTCAAAATGATGATAGCGTCTGCTGATGCGCGCTCGAGTTCTCGGCGAACCGTTTTTTCCGCTACGTCATCGGCGCCACGGGCGTCGAGTACGGAAATGGCGCCTCGATCTTTGATTTCAACGTCTTGCCAGCGAAAAATCTCGAACACCACTTGGCTGGAATCTTCAACCGTGACGCCGTTAAAGAGAAGATTCACAACTTGCGGCATCGGCCAGCGGCCTGCTCCGGCGAGGAGGAGACGCGGCGGGCGTTGCTGCAAAAAAAGTTCCTTCAACGGCGTTAACTCGTGCAACATCGGTTTTTGGATCGGCGCCGGTAATTTTCCGAGTAACCCCTCGAGACGCTCGACGATGTGAAGCAATGCGGACCGGTTCACCTTCGGCAATGACCGGCGATTTGGTCACGAATGCAAGATGGCAAAAACGTTTTGTCGGCGGTCGCGCTGCGATTATAGAACGCTATGCAAATGAATTTCGAGGCTCTCTCGCGCGCGGCCACGGAAGCGCGCGGCCTGGCAATGGATGCGGTGCAGGCTTCGCAATCAGGCCATCTTGGCCTCCCGCTCGGATGCGCCGAGATCGGGGCGGTGCTCTACGGTTATTTGCTCAGAGCCAATCCAGATCAACCGCGCTGGATCAATCGCGACTATTTCATTCTTTCCGCCGGTCACGGCAGTATGTTTCTGTATGCCTGGCTGCATCTGAGCGGCTACGACGTTTCGATCGAGGACATCAAAAATTTTCGCCAGCTGCATTCGAAAACGCCGGGACATCCGGAATTTGGCGACACACCCGGCATCGAGTGTACCACCGGCCCGCTGGGGCAGGGCGTTGGCAACGCGGTTGGTGTAGCAATGGCTGCGAAAATGGCGCAGGCACATTTCAACACCAGCGAACATCGCATTTTCGACCAGCATATTTTTTGCTTGGCGGGCGACGGTTGTCTCCAGGAAGGCGTGTCGGCGGAAGCGAGCGCCTTCGCCGGGCATTTCGGGCTCGATAATCTGATTCTGATTTACGATTCAAATGCCATCACGCTCGATGCCATGGCCAAGCAAACGCAGAGCGAAGACACGCGCAAACGTTATGAGGCCTACGGATTCGATACGCAGGAAATCCAGGGCGATGACATGCAGGAATTCCTCGATGCCTGTAACATCGCGAAAGAGCGCAAAAACGGGAAACCGCAGTTCATTATTATTCACACCGTTGCAGGGAAAGGGATTCCGGAGATTGAGGGAACGGCGAAAGCCCATGGCGAAGCGGGCGCAAAATTTGTCGATGCCGCGCGAAAAAATCTCGGGTTGCCGGAAGAGCATTATTTCGTTTCAAAAGAGACGCGCGAATATTTCGCCGAACACAGAAAGAAACTGCTGGCCAATTTTGTGCAGTGGGAAAAGATCTGGAAGGGATGGCGCGAAAAAAATCCGGAGAAAGCGCGCGCCCTGGACGACGCCATCGATAAGAAAGTCCCGCAGGATTTGCTCGAGAAAATTCCGGCATTTCCCTCGGACGCAAAACTGGCGACACGCAAGGCGGGCGGCGAAGTGCTTCAGCCAATTGCGAAGGCGATGCCGAATTTAATCAGCGGCAGCGCCGATCTTTACGGCTCAACCATGAATTACATCAAGGAGAGTGGCGATTTCACTCGTGACAATCCGGGCGGCCGCAACATCCGCTTCGGCATTCGCGAGCACGGGATGTGCGCAATCCTGAATGGCGTTTCCTATCACGGAATTTTCCGGGCCTCGGGCGCGACCTTTCTTGTTTTTTCAGATTATGCCCGGCCCTCGATTCGGCTCGCGGCGCTGGCGCGATTGCCGAACATTTACATTTTCACGCACGACTCGATCGGCGTAGGGGAAGACGGTCCGACCCATCAACCTATCGAAACCGTGAGCGCGCTGCGTTTAATCAGACATCTCGACGTAATCCGGCCGGGTGATCCCGAGGAAACCGCGGGCGCATTTGTTGCCGCCTGTGAGCGAATTGATGGTCCGACCTTGCTGTCGCTGACCCGGCAAAACGTGCCGATGCTCAACGAGATCGATGTGAAATTACGACGCGAAGGGGTGCGACGCGGTGGTTACATCGCGAAACAGGAAAGCGCACCGCTGGACCTGATCATTTTGTCGTGTGGAAGCGAATTGCAGCACGCGCTCGCTGCCGCGAAAGAACTGGGCGCGGGTACGCGCGTCGTTTCGATGCCATGCATGGAACGGTTCAATCGCGAAGCTGAAGAATATCGCGAAGAAGTTTTACCGAAGAACTGTCGCAAACGTGTGGCGATCGAGGCAGGTGTGCCGGAAATCTGGTATCAATACGTCGGTCTCGATGGAAAAGTAGTCGGACTGCACCGTTTTGGCCTGAGCGCGCCGGGCGCGGAAGTGATGAAGGAATTTGGAATCGACGCGCAGCATGTGATCGATGCCGCGAGATCGCTGTCGTGATTGTTAAATGGTTAAATAGTTACATTGTTAAACAGCTTATGATTTCCTTTGTTTCGGCGCGCATTCTTTTGTTCTGAGGAGGATAGGCTGCTAATCCTGTAGGTCTCGGCGGTTCGCCGAGAACAGAATCAGTGATCACCACGATAACATCCGCTAGAATATTGCCGGCAAGCTGCCGGCAATTGCAGGCTGGCAGCCTGCGCTTCCCGGAATCAAAAAACCGAACGCTCTCTAAATTCCGTCACCTTGTGGCGCGCCAAGGATAGGGTCGAATCCCTGCGATTATCGTCGTTAAGATAAGACGGTACATTTCCGAACCTGCCGCTACCGTGTTACGGTTGCGCTTCCCTCAAGGCGATAGGCCCGACATGTCTCGGCGTCATATGACCACGCCTTCAAGAGACACTGTTGTCCTTCAGGGAGACGATCCAGTGGAAGAAGCCGCCTCCATCTGGACGACAGTGCAGAAGAGTCCCACGCCAGCCTTAATCTGCCTTCGCGAGGGCTCTCAATCGAAGCAATAGCGCAAATCACCGGTTCTCCCTCGGCGTTATCGTAAGTAATGAGAACGGCGTCAGCGGGACCTCCTTTGTCGGGCAAAAAGGCTTGCCCGCCGATTTGAACCTGTCCCGATTTCTCCTCACTAAGTTGAAATTCACCGAAACGCGGGGAGCCGCTCGATGCTGGGTCTGCCACGTTGCGGATAAGATTCGATTGGAATAACGGGGGACGCAGATAGCCGATACGATTCAGGGCGTTGGCGGCCGTTTTCACTCTGCCATCATAGGGAAATACGTGCCTGGCCAGTTCTTCTCTTTCGGGCACGAAATTGATAAAGGAAACAAGTGCCTTGCCGTAAAGGCGCGCTTGCCGAATCACTGGCCAGACCGGCAGGTCCGCGAGAAAGCCAGCAAAAGTCGTGAGTATAAACGGGATAAGTAGGAAAAGGGACACGGCTTTGGTTATTAGTTGGCCTCGCACGGAGAATGAACGAGTCCAGTGCGAACGAACCAGCGGCGCGACAGCGAGCAGAGCGATTGGCAACATCACTGCAAACGTCACATAGCGAGAAGCTCTTGCCTGGTTAGGTCCAAATCCCAATCGTCCGATCATGGTCGAGACCGCGGCGCTCACTGCTACCATTGATAACATCAACCAGGGCAAAGCTTCGCCAAGCAAGTTGCGATCATGGCGTTTGCCCCAAAGATAAACTGCGCAAATCAGTAGTAGCAGGACCAGCAATCCGCCCATCCCCAAACCGAGAGACAGCGGGGGCACGTTCGTCCCGAAGGTGAAAGGACTTCCCAGAAAGATCAGGACATATACGCCGGCCGAACCTGGATGGCTAAGAGATCGCCACACGGACGGATGATGTGCCGGCTTTTCATAACCGTAAAAATACACGCATACTTCGAACAAAAACGCGCAGATCCAGATGGTCCACCATTTTTTGGACGATGTTGATCGCGTTTGCGCCAGCATTAGGAGAGGTGTGGCGAGCAACCAACTCGTCAAGCCGCTCGCGATCGAAAACGTACAGACGGTGCACAGCATGATTGTGAACACGAAATTGAAGGGAGGCCGTACGTAAGTTGCAACCCAGATGCACGCTGTGACACAGGCAAGGGGAAGAAGAAATCCAATTTGGAATCCCCAAAGAAAGTTTTCGCGACTAAGAGGACTAAACAGAAGTACGCTGGAGGAAAACAAGATCCAGAAGCCGGAGTCCTTCCAGCCACTGCGCCATGTCATTTGCCAAATATTGAAAAGGCAGACCAGGGCGAGGAACCAAATCACGAAAAGCTCGGCCCGCACGTTCCAATGCGTCAGCCGCCCAAGTCCAAAAAAAATCAGTCGAGGAAAAAGAATTCGATGTTCATTGTGCTGCGCGAAAAAGTCGGCAAATCGCAGACTACCGTCCGCCATTTTCTCAAAAAGCGGGGCGGTTCCGTCCCAGTGATCCCAGAATGGGATGTCGACGCCATCTCTGAGTATGAGCAAGCCAATTAACAGCGGAGGCGCGGCTATCAGCAGCAGCCTGGTTAGCCTCCCGATTGATCTAAGCGGCATCGCTCAGGTAACGTGATTCGTTAAATAGTTAAATAGGTTAAAACGGTAAAACGGGAGATGATTCCGATTTAACGTTTTAACGGTTAACGATTCAACGTTCCCTAAAACGCTTCCCCCGGTTCCCTCACGTTGCGCGCGCGATCTTCGAAACGGGTGAACTCCTTCAAAAAGGTCAGGAGGATTTCGCCAACCGGTCCGTTGCGTTGCTTGGCAATGATCAGTTCCGCTTCGCCTTCCTTCTCCGCGCGCGCCTCCTCATCTTCCTCATAAATCTCAGGCCGCACGAGTAAACCTACCAAATCGGCGTCCTGCTCAATCGATCCGGACTCGCGCAGATCGCTCAGCCGCGGTTTCCCTCCGGAACGGGCTTCGGGCTGCCGATTTAATTGCGCGACGACGATCACGGGAATGTTCAGTTCCTTTGCCAGCGCTTTTAAACCAGCGGAAATTTCGGAAATCTCGAGCTGGCGGTTTTCCTTGGCCCGACGCGTAGCCGATCGCAGGAGCTGCAAATAATCAATCAGGACCAACTCGATGTCCTGCTGCGCTTTCAGACGGCGCGCCTTGGCCCGCAGTTCCAAAATTTCCAGCGATGGACTGTCATCGATAAAAATTTTCGCTTCCGCCAGTTTCGATGCGGCCGCGGTCAGACTGGGAAAATCGCGTTCACCGAGAAAGCCATCGCGCACCCGCTGCAAATTAACGCGTGCGCGGGAGCAGAGCATACGCTGGACAAGCTGCTGGCTGCTCATTTCCAGACTGAAGACTGCGACCGGTTTTTTTTGAATTACCGCGACATGTTCGGCCACATTCATGGCGAGAGCGGTCTTGCCCATGCTCGGCCGGCCGGCAATGACGATCATTTCAGCCGGGTGCAATCCGCTGGTGAGTCGATCCAGTTCGATGAAGCCAGTGGATAATCCCGTGATTCCACCCTTCCGTTCCCACAGTTTCTCGATCGATTCGAGCGCCCCCATCACCTGTTCTTTCATGGTCAGGAGCTGGCCCTTGAAACGATCGTCGCCGACCTTGAAAATATTATGTTCTACTTCGTCGAGCAGCGGCCCCACTTCGCCTTGTTCCTCGTAAGCGCGGCGTACCCCTTCGGTACAAGTGATGATGATCTGGCGGAGGACGTATTTGTCGCGAACGATCTCGAGGTAGTAATCAATATTCGCTGCCGTCGGAACAAAGGTGAACAGACTGGTCACGAAGGAGGCACCGCCGATTGTTTCGAGCACATTTTGGTCACGCAATGTTTGGGTGAAGGTAATGAGATCAATCGCCTGGCCCGCGCTCCATTGTTCGACCAGAACACGAAAGACCGTTTGATGCGCCGGAACGTAAAAGTATTCCTCTTTGATTTTCTCGACGCATTCCGGGATGACGTCCTGCGGCGCGATCAACATCGAGCCGAGCACGCCCTGCTCGGCTTCGACACTATGAGGGGGCGAGCGGTGAATATCCTGTGCCGAACCTGTGGGCGAGTTCTGAAAAACTCTTCCGCCACTCTGCTGCGCCAAGCCTCGGTCAGCGCCATTTCCCGCTGTCTTACGAGGCTTCTCAGGACCGCTTCCCTGAGAGCTCGGCATTTATTTGCGTCTTCGGAATAATCCTCGTTTCGGAGCAGACTCGGCCGATTCGGCCGGTTCCACCGCTTTGGCCTGCTCCTCATGCGCTGATTTAACTTCAAATTTGAAATTCACGGTTACATCGTGGTGCAACTTGATCGCCACTTCGTGTTCACCGGTTGTCTTGATCGGATGTTCGAGATGAATCTTATGACGATCAATTTCGTCGCCGATTTCATTCTTCAATCGCGTCACGATGTCCTGCGCCGTGATCGAACCGAACGCTTTGCCCGTCTCGCCGGTTTCGAGTTTAAAGATCACCCGCAATTTATTAATGCGACGGGCCAGCTCCTCCGCCTCATTCAACTCGCGGGCTTCGCGTTCGGCCCGTTTCTTTTTTAAATTCTCCAACTGGCGCAGGCTCGCCCGCGTCACCTCATGGGCCTTGCCCAGCGGCAAAAGATAATTTCTGGCATAACCGCGACGCACTTTCACGATGTCCGCCTCCGCTCCGAGGCCAGGGACATTGTCAGTCAAAATGATTTCAGTGGAAGGCATGAGAAGAATTTGTGCGTCTTTTTCCGGGCGCGGGAGCAGGATTATAGAATCAGCAGAGTCAGTGTCAATTGATTCAGCAATTTTCTTCCGGCTGCCGAGATCTGACCAGCGACAGCGTTCAACTTGAAGCTTCGCGTCCGTCATCCCGAACCGCGCAGACGGTGAGGGAGCTCGCGGGCGGTCAACGATCACGCAAACTGTTTTGTGTGATCCATCACCTGGTGTGAGGTCTGTCGCTTACGCTCGGGATGACGGACTTCCCGAGCAGGCGCCACGCGGTTGGGAAGATTTCTCCCTTAGATCATCCCCAGCTTCATCCGACCAGCTTCGCTGATCATGTTTTGGTTCCACGGTGGGTCCCAAACCAGCTGGACGTCCGCTTCGTCTATGCCATCGATCGTCAAAATCTTGCTTTGGGCGTCGTGGGCGATGGCCGGGCCCATTCCACAGCCCGGTGCGGTTAGTGTCATCTTCACATTCACCCGCGTGCTGCCGTCCTCTTTCTTTGTCAGCTTGCAATCGTAAACCAATCCCAGATCGACAATGTTCACGGGAATTTCCGGGTCATAACATTGCCGCAACTGGTTCCAAACATCTTCTTCGGAAACCTCGCCATCTTTCGCTCCGTTCGCGGATGTTGTTGGCTGCAATTCACTCTTCTCTAATCCAAGGGCGTCGCCATCTTTTTCCGCGACGCGGGACAAACCGAAGTTCGTCGCGATGGTGTAACTCCCGCCCAACGATTGTGTGATCACGCCCGGCGTTCCCGCCGGGATCGTGATCTTCGTCCCCGCCGGGATTTGAATCGCTTCGATGTCACGGCTCGTGCTGAATTCGGTGTTCTCGTGCATATTTTCTTATTCCGAGCGAAGTCGAGGAATTTCTCGCTATTTTCCTCACGGTTGCTCGTTCAAAATAACTTCGATCGTTTTCTACACTGGCGCAAACAGGTCACTTGGCTCGGCTTGCTGCACAATGGAGGGACGACCTTCGTGTCGTCCCTAATATTTGGGACGCGACGGCGCGCGTCCCTCCATTACAATTGTTGAGGATTTTCCAGCAGCTCGATCACACGCTTCAGTAAGCGCCCCGCGCCACCACCGTCGAGGCTACGATGATCGAAGCTGAGCGTAATTTGCGCCTCCGTTATTGGAACGAACTCCGATTTTGATTGGTCCCAGCGTGGCGTTTTTTTTCCGGCGCCAAGACCAAGAATCATGGTCTGATCGGGCAGGGGGATCGGCGTGCCCCATTCAACTCCGAAGGTGCCGAAGTTCGAGACTGCTGCGATTCCGCCACTCTGCATCTCTGGGGAAATACGACGAGCGCGTCCGAGCGAAATTAATTCTTCGTACTTCGTCGTTAGATCGCCGAGCGAGGCCTGATCGGCGTTGCGGATGATCGGCACTATGATTCCGTCCTGCGCTTCAATCGCGAGCCCAATGTCGATCGCGTTCGATTGCAAGACGCGGGCGCCGATCAGTTTCGCGGCCGCTGCGGGGCTTTCCGCAAGCGCCAGCGCGAGCGCGCGCAGGGCATAAAGCGCCGGACCAGGCTTTGGGTCGCGCTGTTTACGATCCGTTAGGACAGAATCGAGATTTACCGATGACCCGATCGTCGCCAGCGGCCGGGACCAGCTGCGTCGCATCGCATCCGCGACTCCCGCACGGATGGCCGAGGCGTCGCTCGTGGTCTGCGATTCCATCTGACGCAAATAATTCTCCAAATCTTTAATCGTGACACGATTGCCGCTGCCTGTTCCCGCGATACCAGCAAGATCCGCGTTGGTTAATTGCAACTCTGCCATTCGCGCACGGACGCGCGGCGACAAAAATCCTGCCCCTTTTGCGGCAGCGGGAACGGGCAATCCATCAGTGGAGATTTTTGCTCCGGCGCCATTGCTCTTGGTTTTTTCTGCCGTCGCTGTCTCTTCGTTCCGCCCCGGAATTTCCTCGGTCATTTCGCGTTGCACTTCAGGTGGCGGCGCTTGTTTGGCGAAACGGGCAGCGTCTTTTTCGCTTGCTTCGATGTAACCGAGGACCGCGCCGATCGGATACGTTTCCTTTACCTGGGCATCGATCTTGGCAATCTCGCCTGCGCACGGTGTCGTCACGCCCATCACCGCCTTGTTGGTTTCGACTTCGATGATTTCCTGATCGGCGGCGACTTTTTCGCCCGGCTTCACGTTGATCGAGACAATCGTCGCTTCAGCGATCGATTCGCCGAGCTGGGGCATGATGATTGGAACTTGGGCCATAAATTTATTCGCGAAGTATTTTTCGCGCTTTCGCTGCAATCGCTTTGCTGCTCGGCCGGTGCGTCGACCAAAGATTTGGATGGTAAGGGATGGGAGTATCCTTGGCGTTAATCCGCGCAGGCGCGGCATCGAGCAAATGGAAACCCTCAGCGGAAACGCGCGCGATGACTTCGGCGGTCACGCCACCCCACGGGAAAGATTCGCCGACCGCCAAGAGTCGTCCGGTTCTGGCAACAGAGGCCAGCACAGTGGCGGTATCGAGTGGTTTCACCGTACGCAGATCGACTACTTCGATTTCGAATCCCTCTTTCGCGATCTCCTCAGCCGCGCTTAAAGATTCGTGCAACATCGCGCTGTAGCTAACGATTGTTAGATCGCGTCCCGGCCGCGCGATTCGAGCTTTACCAACTGGCATTCCGTCGTTCGGCAAGTTGTCGGCCTTGAGATGATAGTAAAGGTATTTGTGCTCGCAGAAAACCACCGGGTCATCAATCGCGACCGCGTCGATCAGCATGGTGTAAGCGTCTTCCACCGTTGCCGGTGTCATCACGATCAATCCCGGATAGTGCGCATAAAGAGATTCCATCGATTGCGAATGAAACGGTCCGCTCCCTTTGGTGCCGCCGGAGGGCAACCGCACCGTGATTGGAACCGGAATATTAGTACGCCAGTAATGTGTCCCGGCGTTGTTGAGAATCTGATTCAAAGCAACGCTGGAAAAATCGGCGAACTGCATTTCCACAATTGGACGCATGCCTTCGAGCGCGGCGCCGATGGCAGTGCCAACCATGGCGTCTTCACTAATCGGCGTGTTTAAGACACGACCGGGAAACTCTTTCGCCAGTCCTTTGGTGGCCTTGAACGCGCCACCGAAGCTTCCGCCCACGTCCTGCCCGTAAATGAAAACGCGTTTGTCATCGTGCAAAAGCTTCGCCTGCGCTTCGCGGATGGCTTCAAGATAGGTGATGCTCATGGCTAGGATGACCCGCCTTCGCCAATCTCGTCCACCAGATCACGCCTGGAGATAGCGGACCAATCTTCGTCATCGCCGCTCGGCACGGGTTCTCTTTGGGCAGCGCTAAAAGCATTTTCGACGTCCTCTGCAGCTTCTTCGCGCCAGCGCTTGAGTGTTTCGGCATCGGCCAGCTCGCGCTCCCTGATAACTGCTTCCGTGCGTTGCAGACAATCAATCGCGAATGGTTCCCTGCGAATATCGTCAGTGACGTAACTGAAATCGTCGTGCTCGCCGTGGCCGGCCAGGCGCAGGATGGACGCGACGACAAGCTGCGGTGGGCGACCGGCGCGGGCGCGTTTCACCGCTGTGCCGATTACGTCGAGGCAGGCGGCGAGATCGGTCCCATCCAATTCATAGCCTTCAAAACCGTAACCGCGGGCGCGATCGACCAGGTTGGCGCAGGCGAATTCGCGATCGTTCGGAGTGGAATAGGCGTAATGATTATTGGTTGCGACCACCACCAGCGGCACGTGCTCGACCGCCGCAATGTTCATTCCTTCATGGCTGGCGCCGGTTTGCATTCCGCCTTCCCCAATTGTCGTTAGCCCGATAAAATTTTTCTCACCCCGTCCGCGCTTTGCCATGAGCGAGCCGACGACCACTGAAACCATCGCGCCCAGATGGCTGATCATGGCCAGCTGGCCGTCGCGTGGTTTGCCGCGATGAATGTTACCATCGCGTCCGCGCATCGGTCCAGCGCGTGAACCAAGATATGTGCGTGCGACATCGACCAGCGGTTCGCCAAAGGCCGACCGGCCGGCCTGGTCACGAATGAGAGGCGCGAAGATGTCTCCTTTCTGCAAGAAGATTCCGCAAGCGACGCTGACTGCTTCCTGGCCTTTGCCGATGTAGACGCCTCCGGTGATCCGACCGCCGCGATACATGCTGGCCAGTTTTTCTTCGAATGTTCGCGTCAGCAGCATCCAGCGAAAGGCCTCGAGATATTTTTCGTGAGCCGGCGCTTTCGGTTGGGATTTCTTCTTTGGGCGCGCGGTTTGCAGCATCGGACGATTGTAGCCAACATCCAGACGGCTGCGCAAAAAATTTTCGCTGAAAACGCCGCCGTCCGTCATCCCGAGCATAGTCGAGGGATCCCGCCGCGAAGCAAAAAACTAACTTCAACGGAATCCCTCGACTGCGCTCGGGATGACGGGGAAGAGCGAATCAACGCGTCCCGAGCGAACTGACCCGGGGTGATTCTTCCGCCATCGAAAAATGTCGCTGCGTCGCGCCTTCCAGCGGCGCGCTCGCGCCGTTCGCTTCCGCCTTTCGTGGCGGGGTCATCTTCATTCCTACCAATTTGCTTACCCCGCGTTCTTCCATGGTCACGCCGTAAAGAATATCGGCCTTGGCAATGGTACGCTTATTGTGGGTGATGATGATGAACTGGCTTTGTGAGACGAACCGTTCCAACACCTTGATAAAGCGATTGATGTTGGATTCATCGAGCGGCGCATCCATTTCATCGAGCACACAAAACGGACTCGGCCGCACCATGTAGATGGCAAACAAAAGCGCGACGGCCGTCATCGTCCGTTCTCCTCCGCTCAAAAGTGAGATGCTTTGTAATTGTTTACCTGGCGGCTTGGCGATGATTTCGATTCCGCAATTGAGGGCATCGTTCTCATCCATTAATTGCAGATCGGCGCGACCGCCGCCGAAAAGCTCGGCAAAGATCTCGCGGAAATTTGCTCGCACCTGCGCGAATGTTTCGGCGAAAAGTTCCTTCGTGGTCGAATTGATCCGGGCAATGACATCCAGTAATTCACGCCGCGAATTGATCAGATCCGCGTTCTGCGTCTCGAGAAAACGATAACGCTCCTCTAGTTCGTCGTATTCCTGAACAGCTTCGAGATTTACCGGGCCCATGTTTTCGAGCTGACGCGTGAGATCGGCAATGAGTTTTTGCTGATCTTCTTCGGTAGCGGCGATCGCGGCTACAGATTCGAGGCGCACTGCCCTCTTCAGCTGTGCATGGAGAACTTTTTCGTGCGCCTGCGTGTCGGGCTCGAACTGGCGCAAATCAATCCGGTAGCGTTCCATCACATGCTCGGCCAGATGCTCTTCATCGGAGTTGATTGTTTCCAACTGGCTGGCGCGTTCGGCCACCAATTTCCAAATCTCCGCTTCGCGCCGTGTGCATTCCTGTCTCTGCTGTTCGATTGCATTCCTCGCCACGTCGTCTTCCGCGGCCTGCGCGACCAATCGCGCTTCGTAGTTCTCAATATCGGCCCGTCGCGTCGCCATCAATTCCGCCAGCTCGATTTGGCGCGCCAGCATGGGTGCGCGCTGCGCCAGCAAATTCTGGTGTTTCTGCTCATGTGTCGCCGCGGCGATGCGCAACTCCGCCAGAAACGCGCTGGCATCTTCTTCCTGGCGCAATGCTTCGTTTCGCTGCGCTTCCAAAAGCGCGATTTCGCCGCGTTCGCCGGCGATTTTTTCTTCGAGCTGCGCGCGTTGTTCCTCCAGTTGCTGAATCTGTGCGTCTGCCGATGCGATTTGTCGTTCGAGGGTTGAGCGTTCGAATTCGAGCGACTCCACTTCGCGCTCCGCGGAATGTTGTTCGCGTTCCAGTTCCGAAATTTTCGAGATTGATGCGGTTTGCGTGGCCTGCGCTTCCTGATGTAAGGCAACTGCCTTTTCCAGCGCCTTCGTGCCCGCGGCGATTTGTGATTCCGCCGCAACCCGCCGCTGCTCAACCATGGCCTGTTCGCGTTTCAAACCGATCAGCTCCCTCGCGATCGTGTCGATCCGCGCTTTGCGCTCAAGCAACGAATCTGTCCGCACCTTTCCACTCCCGGCGAAGAGAATTCCTTCGTGTGAAATGTACTCGCCGCGCAAAGTGGTGGCTGCGATCTCTGAATTTTTCGCGATCGCATTTAACGCTTCCTCCAGATTTTCAAACAACGCGACGTTATGGAGTAAGCCCTTCACCAACGCCTCAAGCGGAGCGGCGGTCCGCACTTTATCAACGGCCCAACCGATAGCATTTTGCGGCAAATCTTCAGAAGCTGGACGATCACGATGCTCGATTCGCTCGAGAACAAGCGCGGCCTGACCCAGCTGTTGTTGATTCAAATAGGAAACGATTTCCGCGGCGCGCGCGTTGTTGCGCAAAACCAACGCATGAAGGTTTCGACCCAGCGTAGCTTCGATCGCGGGGACGAACTCAGGTGAAACATCGAGCTTGGATGCCAGCGCGCCCGCAAAATCAAACTCTTTACTCTTTAGCACCGCTTGCGAACCTTGCGCCAGTCCTTCGCCTTCCTCATTGAGCTGACGCAAAATTTCGTGACGAGATTCTTTTTCGCCGATCGTCCGGTCGATTGCGGCTAATTTTTTCTCGACTTCGGCCAGCGTGCTCTGGTTCTGGCGCAGCGTTTCCTCCTGCGAGCAGACACGCGCAAAAAGTTGCTCAACCGTTTGCGTTTCGGCTTCGGTGGCGGCGCGCGCCTCTGTCACTTTGGCATGTAACGTTTTCTGACCGGCACCAGCCGCCGCGATCCTGGCGCGGCGCGTCTCCGCATCGCGGTTGGTCGCATCGCGCCGTTCGCGTAACTCGCGTGAATCTTCCGCGATGGCGGCTAGCCGCAGCTCATCTTTCGACAAACTCATTTGTACGTCGCGCAGCTTCTGATCCGCAGCGTGAAAAACTTCGCGCCGCTTGCTGGCGTCCGCTGTCAAGTGCTCGAGTTGTTGGTTCTTGTGCTCAAGCAATTGTGCCGTCTCCTCCACCAGTGCATTGGTGGATTCGATCTCCGCGTTTTGATCGTGCAATTTTGTTTCCGCCGCTTCGATCTCGCGCCGGCTGCGGTCGATCCATTGTCGCAACTCTACGGCATGTTTTTCGTTGAACTCGATCCCGTGCCGATGGGATGCGATCTCAGTTTCGAGCTGCTGTAATTTGGCCCGCGCGCCCGTGATCTTTTCGTCCGCGGCCTCGAGTTCGCGACGCGCCGCTGCCAAGCGCGCTTCGCCGTCATTAATTTGGTCGCGCGTCGTTTGCTCGGCTTCCGAGACCCGCGCGATCTCGTTGGTGCATTCGCTCAGTTCCTGCTCGAGGCTCTGCAGTTTGCGATGTAAGAAATGAGTATCGAGCACTTGCAGGTCCGCATGCAGCGCCTGATACCGCCGGGCCTTGCCCGCCTGCCGTTGCAGCGAACCAATTTGGCGTTTCACTTCTTTAATGATGTCGCCGATGCGCAACAGATTTGCTTCCGTCGCCTCCAACTTGCGGAGCGCTTCTTTCTTTTGCGTTTTGTATTTGGTGATTCCGGCTGCTTCTTCGAAAATGCTGCGCCGATCTTCCGGACGGGAACTCAGGATCAGGTCGATCTTGCCTTGCTCCATGATGGAATAGGCAGCGCGCCCCACGCCGGTGTCAGCGAACAAACTGTGGATGTCCTTTAAGCGGCACCCGGTTTTGTTTAGGAAATATTCGGAATTGCCATCGCGATAAATGCGTCGCGTTACCCGCACCTCATGCCATTCGACTCCCAGTTCCTCCCCGCACTCGGTGAAGTTCAGGGAAACTTCGGCAAAACCGAGCGGCTTGCGCGAGTCGGCGCCGTTGAAAATGACGTCGGCCATCTCGCCGCCCCGAAGCGATTTGGCGGATTGTTCGCCCAAAACCCAGCGAACGGCGTCGCAAACATTGGATTTCCCGCAGCCGTTGGGGCCGACAATGGCGGTGACGCCTTCGTGAAAATTAAAGATCGTTTTGTCGGCGAACGACTTAAAGCCGAAGAGCTCGAGCGATTGAAGATGCATTAAAATGGCGGGCGGCGCCAAGGCGCCTGGTTGTGGTGAATATAATCGCAAGAAAGCGCTCGCAAGGCAAATCTATACAATTCGGCGTGGGCGGCTCCTCCCCAACTACCATATTTTGGGGTGGAAGAGTTATTTAGCCTCTGTGCAGGCAACCTAAGAATGACCCCAGAAAGCCGGCGTACTCGCTTCCCAGAATTCCGAGTCTTTGCTAACCCCAACTTACGGCGCGTCTCCCGTCGATCGCAGCTTGGCTCGCACGAAATACAAAACCGAGGCTAGCGCGAGGACGATAGCGTTCACCTCGAATTCCCACAGCGTCGCATGCGCGAGAATCCAAATGATGGCGATAATGGCGAGGGCGGGGACGATTTGCATGCCCGGAAAATTGAACGGGTGCCCGTCGGCGCGAACGGCGCGTTGCACCAAAAACCAACAGGCGGCGCAGCAGAGGAGATACATTAGGAGGACGGCGACGTTCGAAAGCACGGCCAGTTTTTCAAACGTGCCGGTGGTGGACAAGGCGAAGGCGAGCACGGCGTAAGTGATGATAGCAACGTCGGGCGAGTGATAGCGCGGATGCACGTGCGCAAACCACGCCGGCAACGCGCCGTCGCGTCCGAAGGCAAAGATCAGGCGCGGCGAACTAAGAATGTCGCTGGTAACGAAACCGAAGGCGGAGATGGTTGCGCCGGCGAGCAGAATGGTGCGGCCGATGTTGCCCAGAAATAGCGCGGCCGCTTCGGCGAGGGGCGCGTCTTTGTGATTGGCAAGGTCGACACCGAGCGTTCCCTGCGCCACGAGCTGGATGAGAATGTAGATGATGGTGGTGATGACGAGCGCGAGATACGCCGAACGCGGAACGGTGCGCGCCGGATTTTTAACTTCGCCGCTCGGAATCAAAGCTACTTCGATTCCAACAAAGGCGAAGATCAACAAGATAACACTGTCGCCTAACGCTTTACTGCTGGGCCAACCCGGCCAGCTGAGAGTTTGCGGATTAATGAAAAAGATTCCGACGCCAATGAACAGAAGTAACGGGAGAAGTTTCGCAATCGTGATCGTCGTGACCGCGCCCGCGCCTTCGCGCACGCCGCGAATGTTGATGAACACGAGCACGCCATAAACCGCAAGCATGACAACGATGCGCATCACTGGTCCGCCGAGAAATGGAATGACCAGCGCGATTGAATTTGCGAGCACATTCACCACACCTGCCACCGCGCCAAGGGCAGTCAAAAAATAAAGCATGCCGGCGAGAAACCCGACGTATTTGCCGAACGCGACCTCGACGTAGGCGTAGAGTCCGCCCGTGAGCGAGACACGGCTACCCGCGATAGCGAAACAGGTGACGAACAAAATCATTGCGATTGCGCAGCAAACAAATGCTAGCGGCGCAGCCGACCCGAGTCCTGCCGCGACCGTCGCGGGAATCACGAAAATTCCAGCACCGATGGTCGAGCTGACAATGTTCGCGGTGAGCGCGGGAATTCCGATGCCGCGGACAAGTTGATGGTCCACGCGCTCCGCTTGTTGGATCGATATCGTCTCATCGGCCATGCCGCGCATGGTGCGTCATTTAAACGCGCGAAACAAGAGCGACGATCAGGTGAATGGAGGAGTCTCTTGCTCGATGCTAGACGCAAAAAAATCTGCACTGGAAAACGTCGTTTTGATATTATTCGGCGAGGATGATCACTTTGCGTACCTACGCGAGCCCAATCGAAGCCGGGATGGCAAAGTCAATGTTGGAGGCACACCAGATTTCGTGTGCGTTGGCTGATGAGAACGCGAACGCATATGGGGGAGCACCGTTCGCGATGCCAGTTCGGCTCTTGGTTAACGAAGATCAAGTTGATGCAGCAAAGGAAATCCTCGAAGACGCAGAAAAACTGGCAAACAGCGATGCAGCAGGGAACGAATCTTCTGTCAAAGACACCGTTGCTGACATTCTAGACGAGTTAAAGAAGCTTCGTAGTAAGGTTGAAACCAATACGGCACTCGTTGTTCTCTTGTTGGCTGGTCTCGCTTTCTTTGTTTTCATCGTACTGAAATCGTCAGCTCCAGCGCGCTCACATCAAAGTCAGACCGAAACATGGCGCTCAGCTTCGGCAGCAATGGATGATATGGATTACGATAAAGCCACCGAGATTGCTCAACGTCTTACGGCTAAGAATCCTACTTATTATTACGGCTATTCTTATCTCGGTTATATTGCTCTGGAGAGAAATCACTTGAAGGAAGCAGAAGGCTATTTTGCCCGTGCCTACGAGCTTTTTCCAAGCAGCGAGAACGAGCAAAGACTTCAGGCAGTGCGTAAACGGCTAGAGATCGAACATGCCAGATAACGCGGGCTGAATCAGCGAGCTAAGAAGAGCGACGATCGGGTGGATCGAGCAGTGTCTTGCTCGATGCGAAAGAATGGCGGCGAAGCCGCATTTCTTTTCGACATCGCCCGATGGAGCGGCCGATCCACCTGGCCCAGCTGGCTTCGCTGGAGGCTCGATGCATTGTGGCGACGTCTTTTTCAGCCGCCGGCCTTGCCCTGGACTTTCTCCAACGCAGCTTGCGCGGCCTGAAGCTCTGAAGTGCGCGCGTGCACCGAATCTTCGAGAGCGGCGCGCCGGTTATCGAGCAGCTGATGAATGCGGCGGGTCTCAAGCAGGTTCCGAATGCGCAGGAGCACTTCGATGTGATCCAAAGGCTTGTTCAGAAAATCGGTTGCACCACAATGCAGAGCTCGGCGCTTGGTTTCCTCGTTGACGTCCGCTGTGAGGACGATGATTGGCAAGTAAACCTCGCTCCGATCGGCACGCAGGGATTCCAGAACGGCGAATCCATCAACATGCGGCATGAACAGATCGAGCAGAATCAAATCCGGGTCGAACTCGTCGCAAAGTTCCCGAACACAGCGGGAATCAGTCGTTGACTTTAGGTGGGCGTAGCCTTGTTCACCCAGCATGTCTTCCAGGAGAGCGACGTTAGCAGGCTCGTCGTCAACGATGAGGATTTTCATTTTCGCGTAGGCGGCGAGTTCGCTTTTCCATTTGGTAGTGTCCATGTGCAATTGCTCGGTTTCCATTATATCGTCTCGGCAGTTACTTTTTCTATTCCATTCGGTTTCTGAATCAGCGTCTGTGAATCGGTTGACGGCCATGCCGATTCTTCGATCACTCGGGAAAATTTTGTGACGTCGAGTGGTTTAGTCAGGTAGTCGCGAGCGCCGGCTGTCATGAACTGTTGAATCTGCCGCGCGGTCGCATCGGCACTAATGACAATGATCGGGATGTCTCGTGTCGTTTCCTCGCCCCGCAATTGCGAAAAGACGTCCCATCCGTTCAAATCAGGCAGATGTATGTCCAGCAGAATG
>QHPP01000336.1 GCA_003219125.1 Verrucomicrobiota bacterium | reverse complement strand
TTTCATTAACCGGGCCACTATGGATTCCCATTCGCACCCGAAGATCAGGATGATTTTTTAACGCTTTACTGATCTCCATGGCACATGTGACCGGCTCTTCGGGGCTGTTTCGGAAAACAAGCGCTCCGCCATCGCCAGTAGGCAAACTCAGCAGCTTGCCTTCTGTTTGCGCGCGCCGGAATTGGTCCGTCCCGCGCACGACGTTCTTCAACTCTTGCAACTGCTCGCTTTGCTCGTGGATGAGCAGTTTGGAGTAGCCAACGATGTCAATAAAGAGAACGTGCCCGATCTCGAATTTCAGATCTGAGACGGACTTTTGCGGCATGAAATTCCCTTCGACATGATATCCGAGTTTCTAACGAGGCAACAGAGGAAAGGCTTGTCCGCTTTGCCCAACTACTCGACACGCAACGTCCCGTTCGGAAGTCGTTGTTTTCGAACACCGAACACCGAGCTCCCCGGCGCGCGTAGCCTTGCGCGGAGGCAGCTGATCTAATTATTTCCCATAGCAGATGGCGACCAATAGACGTAGGTTGAGAGGATAAACTTTTAGATGAACTCCACACAACTGGATGATCACGGCGTGGTGGTGACTTGCCCGAAATGTGGCCAGCGTAATCGGCTGAAATACGACAAGCTGGGCGGAAGCGGGCGCTGCGGAAAATGCGGCACCGAACTAAGCGCGCCGGGCGAACCGATCGATGTGGCGAGCGATCTCGCTTTCGATGCCTTAACCACACGATCTGCTCTTCCCGTGTTGGTGGATTTTTGGGCGCCATGGTGCGGTCCGTGCAAGATGGTCGCGCCGGAACTCAACAAGGTCGCGCGCGAAGGGGCCGGGAAATGGCTGGTCGCAAAAGTCAATACCGAGAGTGCGCAGAATCTGGCGCGCCGTTTTCGCATCAACGCGATTCCAACGATGGCGTTATTTAAAGATGGTCTGGAAGTAACACGACAAGTCGGGGCGATGGCAGCGCCCGCCATCCGCAAATTTCTGGAGCCTCACCTCAAGAATGGAAAGAGCTGATTTGCGTCAGGCGTTTTACTAGCGTTTCATTCTCAAAATCTTCGCGACTTAGCGTCTTTGCGCGAGATCTTGGGCTCAGAAACAGCTTCGCGCGAAGGCGCGAAGACGCAAAGAGGACAGACATCTCAAAGGACCGGATTTCGGTTTCAAATCTTAGCGCCTTGGCGCCTTTGCGTGACACCTCTGCCATGCAATCCCAACAAGAGTCTTTCACGCGAAGGCGCGAAGACGCAAAGAGACAGACACGTCAAACGACCGGATTCAAATCTTTCCGACTTAGCGTCGAGAAACGAGCGCTTGTAGAATCGCCTATTAGCCTCGGTTGACTTCCGTTAGGCGCTTCACTTGATTTTAATCGTCTTGGGATGGAACGAAAGCTTGGGATAACGCAGATTCGCCACCAGCAAACACTGAGCACTGAACATCGAACATCGAACGCCGACCTCTGACCTCTGGCTCACTCTCGGTCTGCCCCGAAAAATCGTTGCGCCAATAACATGCCAATCGCCATTGTCGGGACGAAGAGCAACGCTTCGATTTGGAGAGCGCCCAGATTGGCGAGCGCAGGTCCAGGGCAGAACCCGCCCAAGCCCCAGCCCACGCCGAAAATCGTGGCCCCGATGACAAGCTGACGATCAATCGGCGACGCCGCAGCTGAAGACAGCTTTACACCGGCGAAACGTCGCAATATCAGCATTCCCATTCCATAGATGCCAACCGCGCCAGCCATGACAAAAAGCAGCGCTGGATCCCAAGCCCCGAAGATATCGAGAAATCCGATTACCCGTGCCGGGTCAGTCATTCCTGAGACGGTTAGCCCCATCCCGAAAAGGCCGCCTGCCAGGAAAAGGAGGACCAATTTCCCGGCCCTCATAAGACCACTCTATTATAGATGAAGACGGTCAGCATCGCCGTCGCCATGAAGATAAGGGTAGCTGCGATCGAATCTTTCGCACCCATCCCGACGCCGCAGACTCCGTGACCGCTGGTGCAGCCGCCGCCGAGACGGGTGCCAAATCCGACGAGCAAACCGGCAATCGCCATGATTAAGAGGGGGCGCATCGGGCGAAAGAGTGCAGCGCTTTGCCAGAGGGCAAAACTCAGCGCGGCGCCGCCGATCAGGCCGAAAAGAAATACCGAGCGCCATGCCTTGTCCGGTGTCGCCGGCACGAGAAGACGACCGAACACACCGGAGATACCTGGAATTTTTCCGCTGAGCGCGGTCGCAAGCAGGCTGGCGAGACCGATCAAGATTCCTCCGACCAGGGCGTGCCAGAGTGTGTAATGATGCAGCATCGGCAACCTTCGAGATGAAGGTTGCAATGACGAAGCACGAATGTCGAATAATCCGCATATAGCGATTTCTTGCGTTGCGACAGGCGAAGTTTTGTGTTCAAATGCGAGTTCTTTCGATGAAGGGATGGGCCTTTCTTTTGCTTGCGATTTTGCCGCTGGCATTCGCTAATCTGTCCTTCGCGCAAACGCCCGAACGGAACAACCAGCCTGAACCTGAAGCGACGCTCAGCGACGCTGCTTCTTCGCCTG
>QHPP01000312.1 GCA_003219125.1 Verrucomicrobiota bacterium | reverse complement strand
GCTCCCACGTCCACCAGACGTTAAAGCTGACTTCGCGCAGGGGCTCGAGCGCGGCGGGAAGGGTAGGGACTATATTATAGGTTTGGAAGTTCGGCATGGTGCGGATGGCCTAACAGTCGCGGTATTGTCACGAAAAGGTAAGGAAGTCTCAAGCGCTAGATGGCAGCGGGTTACGTGCCGCGGGCTCATGAGCTCGCCACAGCGAGTCCGTCCGTTGGCGGACAGGGGTAAGGAGCAGCGGACTCCAGTTGGGGAGAGGCTGGAAGCCTCTCCGCCGAGTCAGGCAAGATGCCTAACTTCCTGGAGACCGCGCGAAACGCTCCCCCAAAACGGATTTTGCCGGGACGAGCAGGCCGAGGAGGAATCCGCCTAGAAGGCCGCCGAGGTGGGCTGACATGCTGACGCGAGGAGTGACAAGATCGAAGGCCAATTGCAGGAGCACGATGACGAAAATGTTTCGCAAACGTTGTCGGGCCAGCGGAGCGTGGCGATGACGGAGGAGGAAACCGATCCATGTCCCGACAACCCCCATAACGCAACCGGAGGCGCCGACGAGTTGCACCGGCTCGAGCAGTCTCAGTTTCGTTAGCAAAACGACGGTGATGCTTGATCCGATGCCCGACACCAAATAACAGACGGCAAAAAGGAATCCGCCGATCTGCCGCTCCAGCGCGGGACCGAGCAGGAGAAGGGCAAAGAGGTTAAAGAAAATGTGAATCGGTCCGTAGTGGAGAAAAAGTGCGGCGAGGAGTCGCCAGAATTGGTGTCGAAAGATCACTGAACTGGTGTCGAGCTCGCCGAGGCGATGCAGTGTGACTGGATTGGTTGAGCCGCCGCCGAGAAGTTCGAGAACGAATACGGCAACGTTGACGATGATTAGCGCGAGAACGACAGGGGAGACAGTGATGCCGAACTGGCGGCCCAAGCCGGACGGGCGGTCCGAGCCGGACTGGCGGTAATGGTAGCGTGCGGCCCAGGCGCGGTTCCGAAGAAAAGCAGGCACGACCAAAAGCGCGCACCAAACAATGGTGGAGAGCCAGCCTGCGATTGAGCGTGCCAGCAGCCAAGCCAAAGCGGATACGATGAGGACGACGGCGGCTCGCGCGCGCCGGCCGGGACTTTGCGGTTGGAAGGCCTGGAGCAAGATGAGCGCTGACGTCGCGACGGCGGTGAAAAGGAGAATGTGGTTGAGCTCCATTGGGGTTCGTTAAATTGTGAATCGTGAATCGCTAAATCGTTGGAGCGTTGAAGGGTTGGAGCGATTAGAAGTTAAAAGAGTTAAAAAGGTTACAAAGTTAAAAAGATAAAGAGTGAGTCGGAGGCGTTGTGCGTGTCCTCGGGAGCGCAGATTTTAACGCTCCGCCCGGTTTTACTGTAGCGGCGGTCTGTGACCCCGGTTTGGATTTTTGCGAATTTGTTGTGAAGTAGCCGGTGTCGCCGACACCGGCTACAGCTCGGCGGGAAAAGTCCGTTTCGGCGAGACGCCGAAACCAACACGCGGGACGCGTGCGCTACCCGGAAAGATTCGCGATGGCGAGGGCGCCATCGCCAGCACGCGAGGCGCGTGCGCTCCCCAGAAGAGTCGGCCATCATAGACCGCCGCTACAGCGTCACACGAAAGTTTCTTTGCGCGGCGTGATTTTTTGCGAAATTCAGCCAGTGCACATTTCCATCACGAATTATCTCGATGTCATGTCTTCCTGGTGTTTTTGGTCGCAACCGACTTGGGCAGAATTGAAACGCCGTTACGCTGATCGGGTGGACTTCGATTGGAAGATTGCGTTGATGGACGGCGCGGGGTTGCCGAAGTCGCGCGCGCAAGAGGAATGGTATTACCGGCGCAGCGGGTTGATGAACCGCTCGCCCTTTATGTTGCGGAGCGATTCCTACGAACCGGTCTTGCCGGAATATTTGGCGCCCAATTTGGTGGCAGAGGCAGCGCGCGATCTTGGAGTCAAGGACGATTCGGTGCGACTCGCGCTTTCCAACTCCATTCTGCGCGAGGGATCAAAAGCCATTCGCGATGTCGAAGTGGCAGCGGAAATCGGCGCCCGCGCGGGCGGCCTGGAAAAGGCGAAACTGTTGGAACGCGCCCAAGCGCCGGAAATCGAGAAGCGGATCCGTCAAAGCACGACGGATTGGGAGGCGCTCAAGGTAACGCAGCGCCCCACTTTTCTTATCGATACTGAAATTGGTGATCGCGCAATCTTCTCAGGCGTGATAAGATTAGAACCTATAGCTGCCACTTTGGATTCAATGATTGACGACGCTGTCGCCTACGCCGCACACGCCGCCCATTTCGGCGCGCCACCTGCTCAATAGACTTTTTTCATCTTGCGACTCTTTCATTGTGCTACAACTTTCCCCCGGCTCGCAAAATTGCGGGCCCCTCGATGTGGTCTTCGCAGCCGTATCGATGCCGAGTGCTCCGCGGTCGCGTCCAATCGACGGCGGATTTGCGAAAATGAAATAACAGCGATGCGCCGCACTCTCGCTTCGCTGGAAGGAGCCTAAATCTGCAACTACAAATTCGTGTAAATGGTCGGATT
>QHPP01000203.1 GCA_003219125.1 Verrucomicrobiota bacterium | reverse complement strand
TGGCCGTTAAAAAATGGGTTAAAATTCGGCCCCGTGTCGGCGATGACTCCGAGTGGCGTATAAGAAGTCCAGCCACCTTTGGCGGCACCGCCGGGAACAAAGAAACTCACCAGCATAATGATGCCGCCTACGACAAACGCCCAATAACTGGCGGCGTTCACTTTCGGGAACGTCATGTCGGGCGCGCCGATCTGGAGTGGGACGACAAAATTTCCGAAGGCGGCGAAGGCGAGCGGAACGACGCCGGCAAAGATCATAATCGTGCCGTGCATGGCGCCGAGCGAGTTGTAAAACTCCGGCGTCATCTTGCCATCCGGCATTGAGCCCGGGCCGAATATATGGCCGAGGGCTTTTCCAATCAGGGGCAGCGGCTGGCCCGGATAAGCCAGTTGCCAACGCATCATCATCATCAGGCAAAAGCCGAAGAACAAAAAGAGCAGACCGCTGATGCCGTACTGGATACCGATGACCTTGTGATCGGTGGAGAAAACGTACTTCCGCCAAAAGCCTAATTCGTGGTGTTCGTGTTCGTGTTCGTGTTCGTCGTGATGATGAGCTTCGGGCGTTCCGTGCGGATGGGTAGTAGCGTCCATGCGAAGGAAAATTTACCGCATTAAATATTGAAAGACAAAGCACGTTTGCAAAGTGCTAAATGCGGATTGCGGAGGGACGCGGTTCCGCGCGTCAGGGGCTGATGCGGAATCTTCACGGTTAGGCACCGGGATCCCTCCCGCCTTCGCGTAAAGCTACGGCGCGGCAGGCGGCTTTCGCTTGGGATGACGGGTGCAATCGAGCGCAAGTCGACAACTCGATGTTGCAGATGCAACACTCAATTATTAACTCGCCCACAGAGTACCGCTTTTCAATAAAACTAAGTTGCCGTCAAGGTTTAGCACTGGGATCCTCGGCTTCGCTCGGGATGACGAGAGCAATCGAACGCGCGATATTGCAACGTGACAGATGCGGCTCTACGCAAATTGCAACAAAGCGATTGCGACGTGCGAGCGGATCGCCTGACCCGCATCCTATTCGCGACCGACGCGTCCATTTATCAGATCGAGCCACAAGCAGTCGCGTTTCCGCGTTCGGCCAGGGAAGCGAGCGCTGTCATTTGCGCGGGAATAGATGCTGGACTTTCCATCACGCCGCGCGGCGCCGGCACCAGCCTGGTCGGCAACGCAATCGGCGACGGATTGATCGTCGATTTCTCGCGGCATAATCGCGGAATTTCTGAGCTCGAACTCGGAAAACGTAGCGTGCGCGTGGGCGCAGGCGTGGTCCTGGATCAATTAAACGCTTTTCTGAAACCGCACGGCTTCTGTTTTGGGCCGGATGTGGCGACGAGTTCGCGCGCGACTATCGGCGGAATGATCGCGAATAACTCCTCCGGAGCGCGCGCACCATTTTACGGAACAACCGCCGACCACGTCCTGGCAACCGAGATTGTCCTGGCCGATGGACGGATCGAAAAAATCGGCGCGCAACATGGCTCGCTTGAAGCGGAACGCGCCAAAATTGAGCAACTGCTCCGCCAGCAAACGTCGGAAATGGCGGAGCGGTGGCCGCCGGGATTGATCAAGCGCTGGCCGGGATATGGGCTCACGCGTTTCCTGCGCGCGCCACGAAATCTGAATGAAATTCTCGCCGGTAGCGAGGGAACATTGGCGGCAATTTTTTCCGCTGAACTTAAAATTTCGCCGCTTCCGCGGGAGAAAGGCCTGGGCCTGATTTTTTTCGCGAGCGTCGATGAGGCGATGCAGGCAACGGTTGCGCTGCTCGATCTGAAGCCTGCCGCAATCGAGCATATCGATCGGCCATTGCTCGATCAGACGAGTGGGCAACTTCATTTTCAAGCAGCGCGCGACTTGATGGAGCTGGATGCGAAGCCGTGCGCCGCGGTTCTAATCGTTGAATTTTATGACGCGAACGTGGCGGAGTGTCTGGCGATTTTGCAGGCCCGGCGGCTGGGGTTGCGCTCGAAGATTTTAACGAGCGCGCGAGAAATGGATCTGGTGTGGTCGGTTCGCAAAGCTGGCCTGTCGTTGCTGACCGGGTGCGTCGGCGCGAAGAAACCGGTCGCGTTCATCGAAGACGCGGCGGTACGGCCGGCCCAATTACCGGGATATGTGCGCGGGTTGCAGGCAATCATGCACCCGTTGGGCCTTGAAGCTTCCTATTATGGTCATGCCGCGAGCGGGCTTCTGCATGTCCGGCCGGTGCTCGATCTTCATAGCGCGGAAGATGTGAAAAAATTTCGGCAGGTGGCGGACCAAACCTCCGCGCTGGTGAAACAATTCAAAGGTTCGCTCTCGGCCGAGCATGGCGTCGGGATCGCGCGCACCGAATACATGCGCGAACAGCTGGGCGACGAGTTGTTCGGGGCGATGCGCGAGATCAAACGTATTTTCGATCCGCGCGACCGGATGAATCCGGGGAAAATTTTCGGCGCCGGCAATTTTCAAATCGACTCGAGTTTGCGTGAGAATTTTACGCGACCGATCGAATTGCCATTCACGCCCCGGCTCGCATTCGCGTTCAAAGATCGGTCATTCATCGGCAATCTCGAGCAGTGCAATGGCTGCGGCGGCTGTCGCAAGGACGCGCCAACGATGTGTCCCACCTTCCTCGCGACCGGTGAAGAAGTCATGTCCACCCGCGGCCGGGCCAATGTCATCCGGAAAATTTTGCAGTGGCGCGAGAATGGCAACGATCCGCTGCAGTCGAAAGAATTGGATGCGGCGCTGAGCAACTGTCTTTCATGCAAAGGCTGCACACCGGAATGCCCGTCGAACGTGAATCTGGCGTTGCTAAAGGCGGAATTGCTTTACGCCGCGATTCGAAAACATGGACTTGGTTTACGCGAACGAATTCTCAGCCGGCCCGATCTGTTGGGCGAAATCGGCTGCGCCTTCCCACGAATGGCAAACGCGGCGCTGAGATTCGCTCCTTTGCGGGTGTTGATGGAAAAGACGATCGGTCTCTCGGCCAAACGATCGTTGCCGAAATATGCGAGCGAGAGGTTTGATCGGTGGTTCGCCCGCCGGTCATCCCGAGCGAAGTCGAAGGATTCCGCGGAAGTTACCTTAAAGGTTTCGCACCGGGATCCCTCGACTTCGCTACGTTCCGCTCGGGATGACGTGATTCTGTGGGACGACACTTTTGTTCGCTACAACGAGCCGCACATCGCGATCGCAGCGGTGAAAGTACTGGAAGCGCTTGGCGTCCACGTCTTGTTAGCTCACGGCCGCAAATGCTGCGGCCGGCCGGCGTTTAGTCAGGGAAACCTCGACACCGCCGCGGCGTTCGGCGAGCACAACATCAAGCTTCTCTCATCACTCCAAAATGCCAGTCCTCTCCTAACTGCAGGCTCCTACGAGCCGGAAGCGGCTCGGACCTCCAACACTCCAATCCTCTTCCTCGAGCCATCATGTTACTCGATGTTCGCGGAGGATTATCGCGAGTTGAAAATTCCGGACGCGGAATCGGTCGCTGAGCGAAGTTTTCTTTTCGAAAAATTTGTGAACGACATTCTGGAACGCGAACCGGAGAGGGCACGTTTTCGGGAGTGTGAAGAGGCAGTTGCCATCCACGCGCATTGTCACGCGAAATCGATTTTGGATCCGGCGTTTATGGCCCGGCTGGTCGAGAAACTTCCCGGGCGAAAAGCGAAGGTGCTCGAGACCGGATGCTGCGGAATGGCGGGGGCATTTGGGATGATGGAAGCAAAGCGCGAACTGTCGCTCCAAGTGGCGGCCCCGATGTTGCAAAAAATTCGCGCGGAAGGGCCGAACGTTATGGTGATTGCTTCCGGGACGAGCTGCCGGCATCAGATTTCTGAATTGTCGGAGGCGCAGCCAATGCACATGGCGGAATTGTTGGCGGAGGCGATCGCATAACGGTCATCCCGAGCGGAAGTCGGCTGCCGCGCCGTAGCTTTATGCGAAGGCTGGGAGGGATCGCGTTGAAGTTACCTTTAAGTTTTTGCAACGGGATCCCTCGACTACGCTCCGGATGACGGCAATTTAGCGCCGCTGACAAGCAAGTCTTCCATGGTTCACATCCTCGATACGCGGCATCTGGGCAAACCCGGTATCATTGCCGCCACCGCACTGGAAACGACTGCGGGCGTCGCGCTCTTCGATACGGGACCCGAATCAACTTTCGAAACTCTCGCGCGTGAAATCGAGCGACGCGGCTTCGAACCCCGCGATGTGCGGCACGTGTTCTTGAGCCACATTCATCTCGACCACGCGGGCGCGGCCTGGCGTTTCGCGGAACTCGGTGCCACCGTTTACGTGCATCCACGCGGCGCGCCGCATCTGCTCGATCCGACGAAACTGGTGCAATCTGCGAAACGCATTTTTGGGAACGACATGGAACGACTCTGGGGCCGCTTCGCGCCCGTGCCGGCCGAGCGGCTGCGTAGTTTGAAGGACGGGGAACTCGTGCGCATCGATTCGCTTGAGATACGCGCGATCGAGACGCCAGGCCACGCCAGGCACCACCACATTTATCAATGGGGAAATAACATCTTTGGCGGTGACATCGCCGGCGTTCGTCTCGGAAATGGGCCGCCGATTCCCCCTTTTGTCCCGCCAGAGATGGACGTCGAATCTTGGCGCGAATCCATCGCGAAAATACGCGCGCTCGATCCTGCGAAATTGTTCCTGCCCCACTTTGGCTTGGTGGCCGACGCAGCCTCTAGTCATCTCGATGCTCTAGAGGAACGCGTAATTCGCTGGTCGGAATGGTTCCGCGCCCGCATTCGAAATGGCGAGCAACAGTTAGTTAAGGCATTTGCCCAATACGAGATGAACGATCTCCGCGCAGCTGGCGTCGGCGAGGCTGAGGCGCTGAATTACGAAGCGGCCGATCCCAGTTACATGGCAGTGCCTGCCGCGATTCGTTATTGGAGCAAACACGAAGCCGTCGAAGGATCAAAGGCAGGGAGTCGCTAGTAAATCGTCTTGGCTTCGGTCCGGCGAGTAATTTTGGAAACGTGGGTTGCTTCGCAGCGGGTCCCATTGCCAGCGCAGGCGTAATTCAGCCTGCGTGATGCCCCCATTATAAACTCGGCTCGCAGGGTCGCGCCAGGGGTCTGCAGGAGGCGTTCAATGAGCGTGAGGGCCTGATCTGTCTCGCCCGTTACGCGCGTAAACCAGAGCCAGATCGCACGCGCGTTGCACTCCGTTAACGGCGTCTGTGCTCTCCGGGCCGAGCTCAACCGCTCGGCGGCTTTCGCGAATGGCGTCCTCTTCCGGCCGATATAGCCGTAAAGGATTCCGAGAGAAGCATGGTTCCTGTCGTCGGGATGATCGCGCACCAAATACCACGCGGTGTGGATCCCGACGGTGAAGTAACCCTGGCAAATCTCGCACAGGTGCCGCCAAGGTTGCCATTTCCCAAGATGGGGTTTGGCCCAAATCACCATCCCACGTGGCGGAATTGTTGGCTCGCGTGCTCTAAACTTCTCGTCATCACAGTCGAGGGATCCCGCTGCGAAAGCTTAAAGGTAACTTCATCGGGGTCACCTCCCGCCTTCGCGTAGACCTACGGCGTGGGGCAGGCGACTGCGCCCGGGGTGACCGTTATGAAAGCCGCACAATTTCGCGGAACTCGGCGGCGGTGAGGGAGTGAACAGAGAGACGTGATTGCCGGACCAACGAAATATTTTTCAATCGAGGTCTCGCTTTAATTTGGTCCAAGGTGACGGGATTACCCAGCGGTTTGATCGGCGCCAAATCGACTGTGCTCCAATCGCCTTCTTTCGCAGTGGAATCGGGATACGCGGTGCGGACGACTTTAGCTACACCGACGACCGCTTTGTCGGTAACGCTGTGATAAAAGAGAACCTCGTCGCCCACGCGCATGCTGCGGAGATTGTTTCGCGCAGTGAAATTACGGACACCAGTCCAAGTGGTCTTGCCCTCGGCAACGAGATCATCCCAAGAATAGGAGGCCGGTTCAGATTTGACGAGCCAATAGTTTTTCATCTTTTTCTCCTGTCATTCCGAGCGGAGTCGAGGGATTCCATGGCGAAAATTAAAGGTTTTCATGGCGGGATCCCTCGGGCTACGCTCGGGATGACAATCAGGGCTTGGGCGGTTGTGCGCCGGGCGTGGCTGGCGGCACTGATCCTTGCGGCGGTGCGCCCGGCTTGGCTTGCTCGCCTGGCTTAGGAGGAGCAGCGCCTTCCTCGCCCCCCGGGAGATTTGCGTCAGCGGGAACAGGTTCGAGATCGGCTTCGGTGAATGACCCGGGATGGCTGGCGAGTTCCTTGCGAAAGGCGGCGATCTGCTCCTTGGTAACCGGGCCGCCGTGATTTCCCCACTCCTGTCGCTCATAAGTGAGGACGTCGGCAACCTTTAGGTCACCCAAGCTCTCCCATAGTTGCATGACTGCGCTGCCGTATTTTTGTCCCTTCACCGTGACCGGACCTTGCAACCCCTTCATTACGACCATGGCAGCGCGACGGGAGCCGCCGTTGGTAATTTCAGAACCGGCAAGCGGCGGATAACCCTGGCTTTGCGATCCGAGTCCGCTCGCTTGATGGCAGACCGCGCAATTGGACATAAAAACTTTCTTGCCACGCTCCGCCGGGGAAAGCTCCGCCGTCTGCTGCTGGCCACCGCCACCGGGGCCAGGCCCGTGCGACTTGGTCGGGACTGTGCCTGGATCCAAACTGTCGCCGCTAAAGCTTCCGGAGAAGCGACCGAGGTAGGCGCCACCAAAGAAAACCGCGAGGGCGTAGATTCCGATCAGCCAGAGGGAAAGCGGCTCCAATCCCACGCGTGGTTCCTGTTTCTCCCGCTGAATGGCAGCGTGCACTTTTTGCACGTCCTTGCTCTCGCCATAATCCATTCCCTGGCGATGCAGCGGTGGGGAACCTGAGCCATTCATTATTTTGCAGCAGGTTTGGCGGGAGCGGGCGATGCGGCCGGTGGTGCGGCGGATTTCACTTCGTTCAACGGATGCGATTGATTGAGCGACATCAAATAAGCTACGAGACATTTTGCGTCGTAGGTCGGCACAATTTCCCAGCCTTCCCCAGGCGCGCCCTCGCCGCGCAAATTGATGGCGTCGGCTGATTGTTCGCCACCGACGCGCCGTTTTTCGTAGAAGAATTTGTAGGCTGGCATGTCTGAATCGAGATTCAGACTGCGCGGCGCATAAAGATGTTGATGGTGCCAGGCAGCGGAGTAGGGCGCCGGGAATTCCGAAGGGGACGCAGCAGGCGAAGGAGCTGTGGCGGCTTGCGCGGGCGATGCAGCAGGTGCCGGCGAAGTAGGTGGTTGTGCGGGAGGCTTAGCATTTTGTTGGGCCGTGGCGTTT
>QHPP01000202.1 GCA_003219125.1 Verrucomicrobiota bacterium | reverse complement strand
GTTTGCTATGAAGATTTTTCCGAAAGGATTCTATTGTCACAATTGTCACTTTACCTGGACGAACGAGCCCGAAGGACAGATTTCGCGCCTGTGGCACATAATTTTCCCGGGAACCAACCCGTACCGAGAGGAGTGACTTCGGCAGGACGCGACCTGCATTGAATCGCGATGATCTGATGAGGCTGGCAATGGCGTTTGCATGAAGTGGCTCTTTGCAATGTTACTGGCGCTGGCAATTTTTGGCGGCGCCGCCTACTTCAGCTACAACGTTCTGTTCAAACAGGAGATCGCCGTCCAAAAAGAACAGCGGGGCGAGATTCCTTCGACGCCTGCGCCCGACCTGAGCCTGCCGGAATTTCAGGAAGCGGCGAAATTACGGCAGGAAGGCAAACTGGTAGAGGCGCGCAACGCCCTCTTCTCCTTCATTCAGAAATATCCCAATGGCCAGCACTTCGAGGAAGCGAAAGACCTGCTCGGCGCCGTTAACATCGATATACTTTTCTCGCCCGTGCCCTCGCCCGAAAAACAGGAATACATTGTGAAGAAAGGGGACGTCATTGCGCGAGTCGCGCAAAAGATGAAATCGACGCCGGAGCTGATCATGCGCACCAACAACATGAACGGCACCATGCTTCATATCGGAGAAAAACTGCTGATCTCGAATCCCGATTTTTCGATGCTGATTCAGACGAAGCAGAAAATTATTGTGCTGATCAACCACGGGCAGTTTTTCAAGCAATACCATATCCAGGAATTGAAACTGCCGCCGAAGCAGCCCTCGCGTATCAACACTAAAGTGGCCGAGATTTTTGCCTGGAAAAATGGCAAACGCGTCGGGTTCGGCACCCGTGAATACCAGACCAGCACCCGCTGGATTCGTCTGGCCAACGCCGGCTACACCATCTATGCGATCCCGGACGCGTCCCATCCGGGTTCCGATCAGCCGTCCCCGCCACTTGGGCTTGGCATTTCCGCCAGCGAGGCCGAAGAATTGAGCAGCCTTGTCAACGGCAAGACCCCTGTCACCATTACAGAGTAACATGAAGGAGCCGCAACCGCTCGACTTCGAGAAACCGATTGTGGAGCTGCAACGCCGTTTGCAGGAAATCCGCGATCATTCCGACGAACACGCGCTCGATTTCGATGCCGAAGTCGAGGCAATGGAAGCGAAGATCGAAACGACGCGTCGGGAAATTTACGGCAACCTCAGCGCCTGGCAGCGGGTGCAGATCGCGCGACACACCCAGCGCCCTTTCGCACTCGATTACGTCGAGCGTTGTTTCACAAATTGGAACGAGTTGCATGGCGACCGATTATTTGGCGACGACAAGGCCATGCCGTGTGGGATCGCAATGCTGGGCGAGCAACGTTGCATCGTGATCACGAATCAGAAAGGCCGCAACACCAGGGAAAATGTGATGCGGAATTTCGGGTGCGCGCATCCGGAAGGTTATCGCAAGGCGCTGCGGCTGATGCAGCTCGCCGAAAAATTCAACCTGCCGGTGATTTCGCTGATCGATACGCCCGGCGCTTATCCCGGCATCGGTTCGGAAGAACGCCACATTGCCGAAGCGATCGCGGTCAATCTGCGCGAAATGATGAATCTGCGGGTCCCCATTCTCGCCGCCGTCATCGGCGAGGGCGGTTCCGGCGGCGCCCTTGGCATCGGTGTGGCCGATCACGTCATGATTTTGGAGAACGCCTACTATTCGGTCATCAGCCCCGAAGCCTGCTCCGCCATTTTGTGGAAAGATCGACGCCACGCCGCCGAAGCGGCCGAGGCACTCAAACTGACCGCGCAGGATTTGATGAAACTCAACGTCGTCGATGAAATTGTGGTGGAGCCAAATGGCGGCGCTCACCGCGACCATGAGAAAGCCGCAAAAATTCTGGGCGAAGCGTTGCGATCGAACCTTAAGCGCCTGTTCAAGACGCCGATCAATCAGCTGCTGAAAAAACGCTACGAGAAATTCCGTCGCCTCGGCAATTTTGCCGAACCGCCAAAGGGCAATGGCGCCACCGGCTGATTGAGCTGCTCGCTCGCCGCAAAAATCGATGAGGAACAAAATCGGATCGGCGATAATTGTGGCTCTGATCGCCGGAGCCTCTTGCCGCGCCGCCGAGGCGGGTACGCCGCCGTTTCGTTTCGACCGGGACACCGTTGGATTCGCGAACATGACTGTGTTCGAATACCAAAACGGCATCGCTCATCTGCGCCGTGGTGAGTCAGCGAAGCAAAAACGTTACACGCGTCGGTGTTTCGTGCTTTGCCGCACCACCATGCAATTTGAGAAATTCGCACGTTTCGATCCGAACGCGCCGTCCTTAGACGATGGCGATCTCGCGAAACGAATTCGTCGGGTCACGCGCTACGCGGCCTGGCGCCACCCTTTGCCAGATGACGAGCGCGTTGTTTTTCCGGGCTACGCAAACCTTCGTCAATTGAGTGAGGCGCGTGGTTTCATTCTTCAGCGAAATATCGGTTACGGCTGGCCAACCTACTGGCGGCTGGGAAACGCCCGGACATTCTTTGAACCCGGCATTGGATATCAGGAAGGGACGCACGAAAAACTGAATGCCGTGCTGAATCGCGGCGACTTATTCGTCGGTTTTCTCACCACCCTGCCGCACCTGCGGATTAATCACGCCGTTCTTTTTTATGCAAGAGAATCGGGTCCAGCGGGGATTGATCGCTACCTTGTTTACGATCCAAATCATCCGGAAGGACCTCGCCATCTCTGGTGGTCGCAACGCGAACGCTCGTTTGAATACGAGAAAGACTGGGACTTTGTCGGCGGGCGCATTCGTGTTTACCAGATTTACGGCATGCCGTTGCAGTAACGAGCCACGGAACACAGGCCTCCGGCCTGTGCGGCCAGCGGGGATTCTCCCCGCTGCTCTATCAGCTTTATCTCAGCGCAGTAAAACTGCGCTGAGCGCACAGACTCGAAAGTCTGTGTTCCTTTACCTCGCCGGGCTTCGGCGCAATAGGCGGATAAAGGAAGCGCAGCATGGGATCGACCCGCGCGCCCCAAGCCGCTTCGCTGTGATCCGCTCCGTCGATTTCGTGATATTCGAGATCGTCGTGCAAATTCCAGCCGCGCTCGACTAGGGCGGCGCATAAATTACGTGCCCGCTGCCAACCAGGTTCGGCCGTGCCGGTATCGAGCCAAATCTTGAGCGGAAGTTTTCTGTTGAGCGCCAGCACTCCTCTCACGATCACCTCATCGTCCCACCAAACCGACGGCGACATTACCGCCAGACGCGAGAAAACACTGGGAAACCAAAGTCCCAGCGTCATCACCAATAACCCGCCGAGCGATGAGCCTCCCAGGCCGGTAAATTCGGCTTCCGGTTTCGTCCGATATTTCGAATCAATGAATGGTTTTAATTCCCGGATCAAAAATTTCCCGTACTTTCGAGCCAGACCACGACTGCGCTTTTTCCGTTTCGCTTTGGCATCGATGATGCCGCGCGTCGGAGCGTATTCGTGAATGCGGTTCGGGCCGGTATTCGCGATCGCCACGATAATGATAGGCTCGATCAGTTTGCGGCGAATCAATCGCTGCGCGGTTTCGTCCACGCCCCATTCCACGCCGGCGAACGCAGTCGCGGCATCGAAAAGATTTTGCCCATCCTGCAAGTAGAAGACCGGATAGCGACGCCGAAGAAAACGGCGATATCCGGGAGGCAAATATACCAGAATATCGCGGCGGTTTCCCAGAGTACGAGATGGGAATTGGCGGTGACGTTGAATGTTCCCAGTCAGCGTGTGGTGTGGCATCTTTGTGGCGCAGGCATTTTGCCTGTGGGACCGACGGGCATCTTGCCCGCTGATAGAGACTCGCGCAACGACCAGACCGGCGCACCTGTACGTAGGCTAAAATCCTTTCAACCGAACAGAATCCGGTCTATAAAAACCGACCCGATTTATGCAGGAACGTTACATCAAATGGTGGACGCCGTACTTGAGCCGCGAATTCGAGATGCTGGTCTTCGGTAATGGCGGCGGTCTCCCGCTGATTATTTTTCCAACCTCCTTTGGGAACTACCGTCAGAACAAAGATTTTGGCCTGATCGATTCCGTCGCCTGGTTCGTTGATAACAACCGAGTGACCATCTATTGCCCGGATGCGATTGATCTCGACAGTTTTTACAACAAATCGATTCACCCTGCCGATCGCATTCGCACTCACATCGCCTACGAAAACGTGATCGTGCGTGAAGTGTTCGATTTCGCGCGGCGCGAAGGCAGCACTCATCGGGTCGGGGTTTGCGGCGCAAGCCTGGGCGCGTATCAGGCCGCCAACATCGCTTTCAGGCATGCCGATGCCGTCAGTCATCTCATCAGCCTGAGCGGCGCATTCGAGATCAGCGATTTCTTCGACGGCTATCACGACGACAACATTTATTTCAACAGCCCTTACGAATATCTGCCGAACATGCCCGACCCGTGGAAATACAACCACATGAACATCATTCTCGGCACTGGCGAATGGGACAACACGCGCCACGAATCGATGCGGCTCTCCGGCATCTTGAATTCAAAAGAAATCCGCCATTGGCTGGATGACCGGAAATGGTGCGGACACGAGTGGAAGTACTGGCGCGACATGCTGCCGTATTATTTATCTACCTTATGACTGTCGAAGCCCGCGCGATGAATGGAACACAGACTTTCCAGTCTGTGCGCCCAGCGGAGTTTTACTCGGCTGAGACCGGGCGGAGGAGCACGACAAAGAATCTATGAAAAAAATCGGAATCTTATTTGGCCAGGAAAACTCCTTTCCCTGGGCGTTCATCGATCGCGTCAATCAAAAGACCGGCGGGAAAGAGATCGTGGCGGAAGCGGTCAGGATCGACAAAGTAATTCAGGGCGAACCGTGCGGCTACGACGTGATCATCGATCGCATTTCACAGGATGTACCGTTCTATCGCGCGTTTTTGAAGAATGCCGCCCTCACCGGCACTGCTGTGGTAAACAACCCATTTTGGTGGAGCGCAGACGAGAAATTTTTCAATAACGCGCTCGCCACAAAAGTCGGGGTCGCAGTTCCACGAACCGTGTTGCTGCCTTCGCATGAAGTCCCGACCGACACCAGCGCGAACTCATTCCGCAATCTGGCCTACCCGCTCGATTGGACGGCGATTTTCAATTACGTCGGCTGGCCGGCATTTTTCAAACCATTCGCGGGCGGAGGCTGGAAAAACGTTTATCGCCTGCACAACCCGGAAGAATTTTATCGTGCTTACAGCGAAACTGGACAGCTGGTCATGATGTTGCAGGAAGAAGTGAAATTCGAGATGTACTTCCGCTGTTATTCAATCGATCAGCGCAATGTGCGGATCATGCCTTACGAGCCGCGGCATCCTTATCATTTGCGTTATCAAACCGAATGGCGGGCACCGAAGGAAGTTTTGCAGAATGTCGAGCGCGGCGTCTTGCAGTTGAATCAGTATCTTGGTTACGACTTGAACACAGTCGAGTTTGCCATGCGCGATGGCGTGCCGGTGGCGATCGATTTTTGTAATCCTGCGCCGGATGCCGAAGTGACTTCGGTTGGTCAGGCGAACTTTGAATGGGTAGTCGAGGCAGTCTCGGAAATGGCCATTCGCAAAGCGCGCGAGCATCAACCCGATCGAGATAATCTGAGTTGGGGAAAATTTGTCCAGGCCGCGGCGACGCGGCGCGCGCTGAGCGATTTGAAATAATCGTCATCCCCAGCGACAGCCAAGGGATCCCGTTGCGTAATCTTTAATGAGACTTCCGCGGGATCCCTCGACTTCGCTCGGGAAGACGGAGCTAGCGGTGCTGGCATTTCGGGCACCACGCGGTCGTCCGCCCGCCAATCGTCGCGCGACTCAACACCGTTTTGTGTCGCGGACATTTCCCGCCGGTACGCCAGCGTTCATGAATCAACCAGGTCCGCGGCAATGCGGAATCATCCGGGCCGATAATGCGCAGCGATTCGCGCGCGACAAACTTGGTTGCGCGAAAAAGCTCGTCTCGTTCTGCCGGGCTCAATTTGCCCGCAAGTTTTGAGGGCGAGACTTTTGCGCGCCACAAAATTTCATCGGCCATCCAGTTGCCAATCCCAGAAAATCCCGATTGCATCAGGACTACCGCTTTGATTGGCGCCTTGCGGTGGCGATCGAGAAATCGATCGAGGAACGCGCGATTGAATTTAGCCGACACAATCTCCGGCACAGCGTTCTCCCACCACGTCGGTGCGGTTTTGCCGCGGTGAAATTGCACCCGGCCAAATTGGCGCGCATCGGTGAAGACGAGTGCGCGTTCCCGCTGATACAAAACAAGATGATCATGCTTTTGCGGACCAAAATCAGGGGACACGGTCTGCATTTTCCCGCTCATGCCGAGGTGCAGGCTGAGCCAATTCTCGTTAGAAAACCGAAAGAGCATACGCTTGCCGCGCGCTTCTGAAGTCAACAAATGCGCTCCGGGGAGTTCTTCACGCAGGGCACGCGTGTTTGTTCCGCGAAAAACTCGCTTACCCGCATGCAGCGCGATTTTGATCACACGATGTCCGATCCCGGCATTCCACTGCCGCCGAAAATACTCCACCTCCGCCAACTCCGGCATCGGTCAGCGTACGCGCAGTGCGCCGGCATGAAAACCGTTGGGACGATTTTGCTCACCTCTTCCCTCGTAGCGCTTTGCCCTGTAGAAGGGACATTGCTAAATTCAGCTCAATGGAAAAGGTCATCATCGTTGGGAGTGGCTGCGCCGGTTTGACCGCAGCGATTTATGCTGCCCGCGCCAACCTGAATCCGCTCGTCCTCGAAGGCGCCCAGCCCGGTGGACAACTTTCTACCACCACGATGGTCGAGAATTTTCCCGGATTCACTGACGGCATCGACGGCCCGCAGTTGATCATGAACATGCACGCGCAGGCAGAAAAATTCGGCGCCCGTTTTTCTTATTCCGAAGCGACCGGCTTTGAGCCGCTGAATTCGCACATTCGTCTGCAGGTTGACGACAAGGAATGGCTGGAAACCGAATCACTCATTATCGCAAGCGGCGCCTCGGCGCGCTGGCTCGGGTTGGAGAACGAGGAGAAACTCATCGGCCATGGGCTGACGTCGTGCGCGACCTGCGATGGCGCTTTTTATCGCAAGGTGCCGGTGGCGGTCGTGGGGGGCGGCGATTCCGCGGCCGAGGAGGCGCTTTTTCTCACCCGGTTCGCATCCAAGATTTACCTCATTCACCGCCGCGACAAATTGCGCGCCTCCAAAATCATGGCTGATCGCGTGCTGGCGCATCCAAAGATCGAGCCGATCTGGAACACAGTGATCACCCGTTACATTCCGGACGAAAAAGGGGAGATGCGTGCAGTTGATTTGCGCAATGTCGTCACCCACGAAGAACGCGAGTTGCCGGTGGCCTGCGTTTTTGTCGCCATCGGTCATGAGCCAAACGCGAAACCGTACAGTGGCAAGCTGGAGATGGACAAGGATGGTTATCTCGTCACCAAACGACTGGTCGAAAGCAAACACCCGGGCGTCTTCATCGCCGGTGATGTAGCCGACCGCGTTTACAAACAAGCGGTCACCGCGGCTGGAGCGGGGTGCGCAGCGGCCATGGAAGCAGAGCGATATTTAAGCTCGCTCGAAAAGTGAACCGGTCATCCCGAGCGGAGTGGAGGGAACCCGTGGAAGCTACCCTAAGGATTATGCGGCGGAATTCCTCGACTGTCGCTCGGGATGACGGGCAGTGAAAATCTGCGATCTAACGCAGTTCTATTCGCCATTAAGCGGCGGAGTGAAACGCTATGTGCATGAAAAAATCGCGTACCTTCAAAGCGCGGCAACCGACGAACATGTGCTCGTCGTTCCAGGACCGAAAACGGAATGCGTCACGAGCGAACGCTCGCGAATCTATTTCATTCATTCTCCGCTCATTTCGAGAACATCTCGTTACCGCGCACTGATTAACCTGCGGGCGATTGAGCAAATTCTGGAACGTGAACAGCCGGACTTGATCGAGTCGGGCGACCCATATCAGGTAGCATGGAAAGCGATTGCCAGCGGCGAAGCGCTGCGCATCCCAGTGGTCGGATTTTATCACTCGCATTTCCCGGAAGCGTACGTCCGCAGTGCCGCGAAATTTCTTGGCCAGACCGCGGGCGAGGCGATG
>QHPP01000311.1 GCA_003219125.1 Verrucomicrobiota bacterium | reverse complement strand
GCGAGACCAACGCGTTTGCGCATTCCGCCACTCAAGCTTTCCGGCATCTTTGCGTTCTCACCTTCCAGCTCAACCACCTCCAGCACTTCGTTGACTCGCGCCCGCATCGCCTTCCCATCGCGCATGCCCGCCTCGCGCAACGGAAATGCGATGTTGTCTTCCACGGTCATGGAATCGAAAAGCGCCCCGCTTTGAAAAAGTATGCCGACTTTTTGCCGGATCGCGGTCAGCTGCCGTTCGCTCATCCCAATGATATTGTTGCCCGAGACCCAGATCTCGCCCGCATCCGGTTGCATTAATCCGATGAGATGCTTGAGCAGGACTGATTTTCCGCCGCCGCTTCGCCCGATAATCACCAGCGTTTCACCAACCGCGACATCGAGCTCGACCCCGCGCAAAATTTCTTCCCCGCCGATGGCCTTGCGCAAATCGCGCACCGCGATCATCGCACCATTGTTGGTTGCTGATTGATCCTTGATTGGCATGATCAACGCCAATCTACCATCAACAATCAACCATCAAGCAGCCCAGCGCGTTAAAATGTTAAACGAGTTACATCGTTAAAACGAAGAGGGCCCCTGTTTAACGTTGTAACTTTTTTAACGATTTAACCTTCTACCTATTGGTATCCGGCTGGATAAACAATATTCAGCGCCATAGTCAGGAAGAAATTCGAAATCAAAACCGCAAGCGACGAAACCACCACCGCTTCCGTCGTGGCCCGCCCCACCCCGACCGCCCCCTCCCGGGTGGTCAATCCTTTGTGACAGCAGATGAAAACGATCAGGATGCCGAAGACGAAGGCTTTTGATACTCCCATGATGAGATCGCGCATCCGTGTCCACTGCACCATGTTCGCAACATAATAAGTGCCGTTGATGTCCAGGAAAACGATGGCAACGAGATAGCTCGCGATAATTCCGAAGCCAATGCATTCCGCCGTCAGCAACGGCATTGAGATCATCATCGCCAGCACCCGCGGGACGACCAGGTAATCGACCGGATACACCGCAAGGGCGCGAAGGGCGTCGATTTGTTCAGTCACCTTCATCGTTCCGATTTCAGCTGACATGGCCGCGCCGACGCGCCCGCTCACCATTAAGGCCGAAAGCACCGGCGCGAGTTCACGGCAAATTGCCACCGCAACGACCGCGCCAGTGGCCGAACCCATCCCGATCTTATTAAATTGAAAATAAGTTTGGGCAGCGAAAACGGCGCCAGTGAAGCCGCCAGTCACGATCACCACCACCTGGGACAACAACCCGATCTCGACAATTTGCTGGAGGAACAAGCGCCAGCGTAATCGGTGAGTGAACGCGGAACGAAAGGTGTCGGCGGCGAGCAGGACGAGCTCCCCCAGGTACTGGACAAAAGCAACGAGCGGAGCGCCGATGGCAATGAAAAAACGCGCGATCATTTTCGCCCCGGCCCCATCTTCCAGCCTCCGAGATCAGGAAGCGAGCGGTTGCGTCTTTGATTTTGCGCGCAACTCATCCGGTACCGCGCCGATGAAACGTGGTTCGAGTCCGATTTTCCGAAACATCGCGCGCAACTCGCGCAGCGTAATCCCGGCCTCTTCCATTTCCAGATAAACGAGATCGTGATTGCGATCCACTTTGTAGCGCAACCCTGGAATGGTCTCGAGTTGGTGATCGAGTTCGAGGATTTTGTCGATGTTGCGCAAGCCCGCCGCGTAAACTTCAAGCTCGATCATTTCCAAATTTACGAAGACGCCCGCGAAAGCAAAAGCTTAAAACGACGTTGCGTTCATGCCCCGACTGGCTAACACATTCTGGCAGATGACCCGTCTCCGTCGTTCGCTCGGACTTCTCCTCCCGTTCCTGCTTCTGGCCGGCTGCGAAACCGCGCCTCCCGGCATCCAAGCGGCGAAAGTGGCGATGGCGCAAAAATATGCCGCGGAAATGCCGGGCGATTATTTTATCGGACGCCGCTATTATAAACCGGATTTCAAGTTCTGGGGTTATATCCGCCGCCCGGGCCAACCGTGGAGTGAATCGCAGCTCGTGATGTTGAATGAAAAACAAAAGCTCGCCCCTGATCGGGAGAAACTCGACTTCGGCAGCGACAACAATTACGAATACAAACTCTATGGTTACTTCAGTGGCGACAAGGTTTATGAGCCCGCCAGCAACACGATTTATCCGGAATTCGTCCTGAAAAACTACGAACTGATATCGACCAATCCGCCGCCGATCTTTTCCAGCCAGCTTTCCGGGCGCGCCCAAGCTGAGGTAAATCGTTATCTCGTCGAAAAACCGCAGCTTTGAAGAATGACGAATTAATGACAAAGCCGGAAACCCCAAGGCAACGCAAAGCCACGTTCTCATTTCGTCATCGCGTCTTCGCGCATTTTTCGTCATTCGTCATTTAGCATGGCCCGATCTCCTCACGTATCGGCGACTCGTGATCAGCTGGCCGACGAATTCCTGCGCTTCCTAGCGATCGAGCGCAACGCTTCCCCACGAACACTGAAAGCGTATGCGAGTGCCCTCGCTAAAATTCGAGAACAG
>QHPP01000335.1 GCA_003219125.1 Verrucomicrobiota bacterium | reverse complement strand
TCAGGTGCCCTTCCACGGCAAAACTCACCCCCAGCGGGCAGACAATCAGGGAAGACTTGTGGGCCAAAGCCAAAATTAAAAACAACAAATTGAATTGCCCGCATTGCGGCCAATCTCATACCTGGTCAAAGAAAGACGTCGTTCTCGCTCGGTAGCGAAAGCATCTGATTTTTTGCGGACAGAAGCCTTCCGTAATCGCGGACTGGAGGACCAACTGGCCGGAGGAGATACTGCAGAGCCTTTCGAGGCAAAAATTCGCTAAGGAACAGGTCTGGAGACCTGTGCGGCGCACAGGCTTTCAAACCTGGTTCCGTTCCGGCGGCGCTGCCGGTCACGCGATTTTCAACAGAGCTACTTGAAGCCTATGTTCCACATTCGAGGAAAGTGGATTACGCTTAGGCGCATTTATTCCGCCTAATTCTTTATTAATTAACGACTATTAGTAGAAACCCTGCGGCCATGAGCACAGGTCGTAATGTAGAGATGGCCGCAAAAAGCGGAAGGATTTGCTTAATCCCGTCCCCAAATCATGGCGACGGAAGTAGTAAGGCTTCCACCCATGTTAAAGGTAAGGAAACGCTTCACCCCCGCAATCTGCCGCGCGTTAGCTTGTTCGGTTAACTGCTGATAGGCCTCGTGGACCTGGCGCACGCCAGTTGCTCCAACCGGATGGCCATCGCCAATCAAACCGCCGCCCGCATTGACCGGAATCTCCCAGCCGACCTTACCTTTGATGTGTTCGCCTCGGACCTGCGGGAGCGCAGTCGCTCCGCTTTTCGCCAGCTCGGCACCTTTCCCCTTTTCCGCCAGGCCAAGAATTTCGTAAGCGACGATTTCAGTAATCGAGAAACAATCGTGCACTTCCGCGCCCTGAATGTCGCGCGGCTTGAGCTTCGCCATCGTGAAAGCTTTCTCGGCGGCTTTACGTGCAGTCGAAAATGTCGGGGCATCTTTCTTCTCCAACGCGAGATAATCGGTGGTGTGACCAAAACCGAGCAGACGCGGCAATGTTGATTTATCACGACCGATTCGATCCAGATATTTGCCCGAAACCAACACGAGCGATGCAGCGCCATCAGTGATCTGCGAGCAATCCGAGACTTTCAAGGGCGGCGCGACACTCGGGTTTTTGTCGGAGACCTGCGACGCACAATCATAGGTGAGATCGGCCCCTCGCATTTGCGCCAGTGGGTTCAAGCGCGCATGCGCATAATTTTTATAAGCGACCCAGGCCAGATCCTTTTCGGAAGCGCCATACTTTTCGATGTAAATCTGCGCGATGCGGCCGAACAACTTCGGAAACATGAAATCGCCATACTCCGGTTTCTCGATGTGATAATCCGCGGCTGCCCCGAGGACATCGGAACCGTCGAGCGATGACATTGTCTTTTGTTGCTCGGCGCCGACCACCAAAACGGCGTCGTGGAGTCCGCCCATGATCCATTGGGCGCCGAGAAGAACCGACAGCGCGCCAGACGCGCATGCCGCTTCGGTATGGATCGTCGGGAGACCGTGTAATTTCGAATCGATTTCTGGAATAAACGCGCCGAGGTGCAATTGCTTGGTGAATTGTCCGGCGTTGAAATTACCGACAGCGGCGGCTTGGATTTCCGCAGGATCCGTCTTCGCATCATCGAGCGCTTTTTTTCCGGCTTCGGTGATGAGGTGCCGGATTGTCTTACCTTCTTTTTTTAGATTGCGCTTAAAATCAGTGCGCCCACCGCCAAGAATATAAACAGGTTCCATATGAAGTTCAGAGTTGAAATTTTAATCCTCTCGCCTTTCGCCCGGTTCCCTTTTTGAAGGCAGAGAGACGAGCGAGAAGTCGCTTCCTTAATCTAGCTAATCTTCCGGCGCTGTCATCCCGGGCGGAGCAGGCTGGCAGCCTGCGCTCCCCGGAAATCTATCGCGACACGGCACGCAAGGATTCGGATTTGCTGACTACATTCAGCCCCCAAAAGCACTGACTCCGGTGATGTCGCGACCAATTGCCAACGTGTGAATATCATGGGTGCCTTCGTAGGTCGAAACAGCCTCAAGGTTCATCATGTGCCGGACCGCAGAATACCGATCGGTAATGCCTACGGCGCCGAGTAGGTCACGGGCTTTGCGTGCACATTCCACCGCCATCCAGACGTTGTTGCGCTTCGCCAGCGAGATCTGTTCGGGGCGGACTGGGCCCGCCTCCATCATCCGGGTCAGACGCAGGGCCAGCAGTTGCGCCTTGGTAATTTCCTGCACCATCCACACCAGTTTTTCCTGCACTAACTGGAATCCGGCAATCGGACGACCAAATTGCTCACGCGATTTGGCGTAGGCCAACGCGGTTTCGTAGCAATCGATCGCCGCGCCAATCACCCCCCAGGCAACCCCTGCTCGCGCCTGCGAAAGACACGACAGCGGCGCTTTCAATCCGGACGCCTTGGGCAAGCGATTCTCCACCGGTATCCGACAGTTTTCGAACCAACATTCAGACGTGCGTGACATGCGCAGACTGAACTTTCCCTCAATGT
>QHPP01000201.1 GCA_003219125.1 Verrucomicrobiota bacterium | reverse complement strand
TTGCGCGTTTCACCGATCAGATCGAATCGATTCAATGGAATGAGATTGTGTTGTCCGGCGCCGGGCGCTCCCAACGCATTGCGCTGCCGGAACCGGCCGACGAAAGTCTGAAGCGATTGAATACCGCCATGCGCGAGAGCGCTAACTTTGCCGATTTTTTGCGGGCTCTGGAAAAGTAGGCACTCTTCCTCTTTTCCGGGCTGACTGAACATCTATGTTCCTGAGGATTTGCGGGATGCAAAGATTGCATCCGAAAGACAGGTCAATTTCGTTTTAGTAAGAGGGATCAATCATGGGAATAATAAAACTTTTGAGCGTCGCCGTTTTTCTGGCGACTCCACTTCTCGTTAACGCTCAGGCGCCTGTATTTACCCAGGTCATCGTTTTCGGCGACAGCCTTTCTGACGATGGAAACATCGCGCATCGGGTGCGCGACACCATCGGGTTCAGTTATCCGAGTAGTAATTTCAATTACAGTGATTACCGGTTCACCGACGATACCAATACCTCGCCCGCAGCAAATTTGTATGTCGGTACCTGGCACGAGCAACTGGAAAAAACATTTCTGGGTTTAGCGGTCGCAAAAAACAGCCTCGATGGAGGTACCGATTATGCATTTGGCGGCGCCACCACCAAGGATGGCACACAGGACCGTACCATCATCAATAACCCGTTTCCCTTCGGCGGCGGTGATTTCACCATCACCATCGATAACATGGGCAAACAAATTAACGATTATCTGGCCAGCCACGCCGCCGACCCCAAAGCCCTATACGTTCTTTGGGGTGGCGGCAATGATCTCTTTGATGATTACAACGCCCAGAGTGTGACCGATACTGCCACCCGCGTCGGCTTGCTGATTATACGCCTGGCCAATGCCGGGGCGCGAAACTTTCTCGTCCCGAATGTTCCGCCACTTGGCGCCGTCCCGAATTCCTTCGGCGATCCCAACCGGGTCGCAGGCCTCGACCAGGCTTCTGCGAGTTACCGCACCCAACTCAGTTTGGCCGTTGGGTCGGTCGTTAGCGGGTTCAAGGGTAATGGAATTACCATCCAAGTTTACAACTTGGATGTCTGGCTCGGTATGATCCGCGTCCTCGGCCAGCCGGCAAAGTACCACTTCGTCAACACCGTTGATTCGGCCCAGGGCGCATCTGGGGTGAATCCAGACCAATATCTTTTCTGGGATGATATTCATCCGACCACGGGTGGTCATCATGAACTGGCCAACGAAGCGAATCGATTGCTCAGCGGTCAGATCGCGGCGCTTGGCAAAGCAACTAACATTTCGACCCGAGGAATAGTTGGCACCGGAGAAAATGTCCTGATCGCCGGGTTTACTATTAGCGGGAAGCAGTCAAAAAAGGTCATTGTGCGCGCACTTGGGCCAAGCTTGAGCACCCTTGGAGTGAGTGGCGCTCTGGCGGATCCAACCATTGCCATTGTTAACAGCAGCAATGTTGTGGTCGCGTCTAACGACAATTGGAGAGACACGCAAGAGACCGAAATCGCAGCTAGCGGTTATGCTCCACCCAATGACTTGGAATCGGCCATCATTGCCACCCTCGCTCCCGGTTCCTACACCGCAGTGGTGACCGGGAAAAATGGCGGGACTGGCATCGGGCTGGTTGATCTTTACCAGTTGGATGCAACGACTTCGATTTTCAGCAATCTCAGCACGCGCGGTCTCGTGGGCACCGGCCAGAATGTCCTTATTGGCGGGTTAATCATTGGGAACGGCGAACCGCCCGTGATCGTGCTGCGCGCGATCGGACCGACGCTGGGCAGTTTCGGAATCGCGCACCCGTTACAAGATCCGACACTTGAACTACGCGATGGTAATGGCGCTTTGATCGCGTTCGACAACGATTGGAGCGACAACACGCCGACCGGAATCAAAGCCACCTTGCTTAAGCCGAATGACAGCCACGAATCGGCCATTATCACTTCACTCGCCGCCGGAAATTACACGGCAATTGTCCGCGGAAAGAATGGAACGACCGGTGTAGCGTTGGTGGAGGCCTACCGGCTTCGCTAACTCTTGAGTGACTGCGAAAGGCTTGAGCGGCTCGACGGAGTCTCGCCCTACCAATGTGTCCTCGCGAAAACTTCACTGGTAGGGCGACGCTCTGCGGAGCCGGTTTGGGTCCCTAGCTTTTTACTCACAACAACCATCAACTATCAACCTTGGGCTCCCAGAGCTCGATTTCCGTCCGAGTCGCTTAAACGAACAAAGCGACCGTTCGGGTAAATCTCCGGATCGACCGTTACTTCGATCCCTTTCGCCCGCAACTGTGCGACCATCCGATCCAGAATAGCGACTCGAAAATTGATCATCCATGCCCGGCCTGGGTTGCCGAAATAATCAGTGTCGCTCGGAAACGGCGCGAAAACTGTAGCTCCCGCCTGTTGCATCCACGGTGCTGTGCTGTAATCGCGTGGCACTCGACTTACGCCGAACATATCATTATACCACGCCGACAGGGTGTCGGGATCCCTCGCACGAAAGAACACGCCGCCGATTCCAGTTACCTGTTCCGTGAATAAAGAAGGATCTGACTTTGTCGCCTATAGTCCGTTATGTAAATACGCATGCCGAGACGCGTCTGGGAGGCAGATGGCTGATGGCGGAGGGCACGCACTTGCGCGTTCACGATCCAGTGAGAGTAAGTTCATACTTCTATTTTCCGTCGCTTCTGGCCGTAACTCCAGGCAAATATCTTCGAGCAAAGATTAGAGAAGACCGGAACATGTGGACCTCCGAGAAAAAATGTGGCCAAAACGTTCTGATGCACAAAGCGCTTCATCACCAAAAGCCAGATGGTAGCTCCGATAAGCATTCCGATAATGAACAGGATCACCATCACTGGTGCGAAACACAAAATGGAAACCAGCCCGGGATGCGGCATGAACTGAGTCAGCCAGCGTCCGAGGGCGACCTCGCCCGCGACAGCAGGGATGAACATGAAGGCGAACAGACTAAGACACAGGGCTGGGTGATCGCGACATGGAAGGCGGGCGCCGGTTTCGTGCAAGTTGTGATCTGCTTTCATTTGGTCCACCGCGTCACGTAACGAGGTAGAGATCAGCCTCCGATGGCTGGAGGGATCATGCATCGTGATCTATTATCCGTGGCCATGCGGTCATGTATCAGTTTTCACACCTCCTCGCATATGGTTAGGCGACGTGGGTGATTTGGGAATTGGAGGCGGTTGTCCAGAAAAAGTTATGCGGCGTAAAATAAATGTGCCTGCCAACATGCTGAAGGCGGCGTTGGCGCCAGCGACACATGCCAACACGATTGCCGGAGTTTTTGGTTTTTGCGGTGGCCGTGATAGGGGGAGGAAACCGTCGCATTGGCTGGTAACCAAAACAAAGACTATCGCGCAAACAGCGGCAAGAGAAATGCAGTGCCCTGCCGAACGCTTGGAAATAGACTTGCGAGATTGACGAAGCGCCCACCCGCCAAGGCACGCTGCAATCGATGAAGCGATCAATGGCACGCCAACAAATTGCACGGTGAGAGCAGCGATGAACAAAACGATGAAAGGACCACCGAATACTAAGGCTCCCGTTGCGGTGTGATCCGTGAAGGGCAGGAGCAATGCCTCGACCAGGTTAGCGCCCGACTCCAACGCGCCATAGACCGCGGCAATAGCAACGAGAAGAACCAAGGTGAGTAATGAAAGGATTGTTATCTTCACGGAAAATCTGGGCCACCTAACGAGCCCAGGAGGCTTGCCAGCTATTTTGCAATAGTTTTATGATCAGCAATCCGTTCTCAGACTCCAATCTTCCATCTTCTAAAAGCAGAGCATTTTTGTGTGGAGAGGCAAGCTCTAACGAGAAGAGGATGTTGCACTGGGTTATTTGCAAAAGTAGATCCGGATGTAGAATACGCTAATCGTCTTCATAAAAGCAGTCGCAGGTGATAGCCTGGCCGCCGCACCGAGGGCAAGGCTCCAGATCGCAGCCGATCTTGTGAAGAACGCCACGCGGAACACCGCAATCATCGCAGCTCGGCAAATGGAGATCATCCCCTCCGTCGCCGTATCGAACTCGATCATATTCCTGAGAATTGATCACGAACTGCGTCGGGTTCTCGCCACGTCTGTTTTTGCTGTGCCACCGTGGCTCTTTGGAATTCCAACACATTACGTCTAGCCAGCGCAAGCTCAGCTACCGCTTCCAGCTGTGCAACCTCAGGAAGCCGAATGGCGGGATTGGCGCTTCTGGTAGGCGCCAGGCCCAGCCCTTCTTCTCATTAACACCGGCCTTCGGGCCGGTGCACGCCCCGCACTCATCGCCATTAAGCCGTTAAAACGGGTCGTTTTGATCTGCCGCGGTGAAGCACCGGCCTGAAAACCGGTGTTAATCGAAACGCAACGGACAACCCGCGCTGCCGGCCCGATCGCAATGGACGTTCGCTAAGACAGTCGCTTTCGCATTAGTGCTTTGTCATTCCTTCGAGCCTCGTCATTTCCTTTGTCCAGCGAAACCAGGATTGATTTTCCACTCGGCTTGAGGAAACTTCGTTTCGCTAAGGGCATGCAGCACGTTACCGCGTTCTCACCTCCGCAAACTGTCCCGGCCGCGCCTGCCGCCGGACGGAAGCCTAACTTGTGGATTCTGGATGGTTGGCGCGACCTGATTCTCTACGTCTGCACTCCGCTTGTCATCCTGCCGATCTTCATCCTGGCACAGACGCGTTGGAGCGCAGAAGACATTTATCTTTTTGTCGCTGCCTTCGGTGCGATGGGTCATCACTTGCCGGGGATGATTCGCGCCTACGGCGATCGTGCGTTATTCCAGCGCTTCAAGTATCGCTTCATTTTTGCGCCGATTTTTTTAGTGGTCGTCTGCACGGCGTTTTTTGTGTGGGATCTCAAGGGCATTGTGCTGGTCGCCTTTATCTGGGGCGTTTGGCACGGCATGATGCAAACCTACGGGTTCTGTCGCATCTATGATGCGAAAGTCGGCTCATTCGCTACCCTGACGCGGCGCATCGATTTCGCATTGTGCGGAATCTGGTTTGCCACGGCGGTCCTTCTCTCGTCGCAGCGAATGACCGATACACTGGAAAGTTATTATTTAGCCGGTGGCCCTTTTATTCCGCCGGGACTGTTCCGAGGAGCACAGCAAGGACTGTTTGGCCTGGCGCTCGCGGTTTCAGGCGTATTTCTGGCAAACTTTATCTGGATGTGGATTCGCGGGAAGCGACCAAGCCCGGTCAAGCTGGTGCTTCTCATCACCAGCATTTCTTTTTGGTGGTACTGCAACAACATCGTGGCAAGCGTTCTCGTCGGCGTCGCATTGTTCGAAGTATTTCACGATGTCCAATACCTCTCGCTGGTTTGGATTTACAATCGGAAACGGGTCGAGACAGACAGCTCGATCGGCGGGTTTATGCGTTTCGTGTTCCGGCGCAGTGGCTCGCTGATTGGTCTTTACGTGGGCCTGATTTTCGCCTACGGGGCGCTGGGCTATTTCAAGTCGAGCGTCGGGATCGACGTAGTCAAACGCATACTTACCGGGGTGGTGACCGCTTCCGCCCTCCTGCATTTTTATTACGACGGGTTCATTTGGAAAGTACGGGAAAAATCCACTCGACAATCTCTCGGCATCGGTGGTGGCACCGCTGATGTCTCGACGAAAGGGTTTTTTCCGAGTTGGGCCTTGCACGGCGCGAAATGGGCGGCTGTTTTTGTCATTCCTCTTGGTGCACTCTGGTACAGGGAGGTGCACATCCCTGGGAATCAACTCGAGCGCCTCGCCATGATCGTCGCTGATCTTCCGAATAGTCCGCGGGCGCATATCAATTATGCAAACGCTCTGCAAGACGCTGGCCATGCCGATCAAGCGGCTGAAGAATTTTCGACTGGGCTACGCTTTAATCCCGATTCCGCCAAGACCCACGTCAGTCTCGCCACCATTCTGATGGCAAAAGGAAACTTCGAGGAGGCGCAGGCCCATTTCGATGAAGCTCTCCGGATCGACCCCAACAACGCCGAGTACCACTCCGGTCATGTCTACCTATTGGAACAACTCGGGCGCGTTGAGGAAGCGGCGGCGGAGTGCGAAGCCGCTGTGCGTCTGGTGCCAAAGTCCGCCCAGGCCCATTATAGCTATGGCGCCTTCTTGGAAAAACATGAGAGGCTGGAAGAGGCAATTGCGCAGTATCGGCAGGCTCTGCAGGTTGACCCTCGTTTTGTCGATGCCCATATCGATCTCGCGAGTGCGCTTTTCGCAAAGGGCGAGTTACAGGAAGCAAAGGCGCATTACCTGGAGGCGACCCGGCTCGACCCGAAGCTCGCCCAGCCTCATAACTATCTGGGAAAGATTTTTATGAGCGAAGGCAACGCTCCCCAGGCAATCGCGCAATTCGAACAGGCGCTTCACCTTCATCCCGACTTTCCGGAGGCCGAGGAAAACTTGCGCCTGGCCAAGGCAAGCGACTTTCCTTCGCAATCGCCCCAGTAGAATTCTGGTCAGTCCGCGCTCAGGCTTGACTCGCGTTCACCAGCGGGAAAGGGACACCCCGAGTGCAAATGACGCTTGGACAAGGCGCGGCATGCTAAGAGCTTGGGGTAGCGGGCGGCGCCTCATTTGAAATATCTACGACGCAACGCCATTGCTTATCCGGATCCAAACGCCAGATTGATATTCCGCGAAGGCGCAGCGTCATCGGGCCGCCATTTGGCCCAGGCAGAGTCAGATCGTCCGTCCCGCGCATATAGGCAAGCTTGCCGTCGGGCGAGAAGATAGGTTTTTGCGACACCCAGTGAATTTTGAACCCTGGAGTATTAAAACTGGCGGCGACGTAAGCACGAATCGCCGCCTTGCCTTCGAGCACGGATTGCCCCGGGAAAATGAGAACAGCATCATCGCTCCAGTAAGAGACAACCTTTTCGACATCCTTGCCGGCGGTGGCGAGGTCCGCCCATTCTGCGTCCCGGGCCAACAATTTTTCCCCTTCCGTTTTAGAATCGAAATATCGCTCAGAACAACTATCCAGAGCCAATGCGAGAAGAATTAAGAATAAATAACGGGATACTTGCATAACGTGGGTGATATTAATCTAACGAGAACAAGATGCTTACACCCAGCTATTTTGCAAGAGTAGCCGCCTGCTCAGCCATTCGGCCTGGGTCCAGCAGCTGTTGGCCGCGTCTCGCCGCGCTTTTCTTCACGAAAAGCTTCCGGGGTAGGCAGTGGCAATAGCATGGAAACCAAAATTAGCACTCCAAAGACGATGAAAAGAACCGGAATTTCGATGTTCGGACGCAACATCCCTGTCTGGCGAAGAATCGAGCAGACGGAACTGATCAGCAGGAACGAACCGATGACAAACGTGAATTTGGTGAAGCCTCTGTTCGCCAAAGCCAGAAGACCGGCAACGCCCAGTCCGCCAGTCCAGAGCCAATCGACCCCTGGAATGACGTTGAGAGTATTCAGCAGCCAGGCAATTCCCAGCGCGATGACTAGCGCCGCGACTATGATCATCCGTCGTGTTGCGCTCATAATTTCTCGTTCGCCAAACCAGTTTAAGTTGCTCGCGCCCAGCTTTATTGTAAAGCCGCCGCCACCGGTTCACTCACGAAAGTTTTTCGGGCCACAGCGCCTTGTTAATTTGCGTCGTATCGTGGCTGCGCGCGATCCTCCATAAAATCGCGAAGATGACTTGCGCCAAGCTATTTTGTCTCATTTAGGTATTCGACGTTCGATGTTCAGTGTTCGGCGTTTCTGTTCCCCATTCCACGACTCCATGACGCCCTGCTCCTTGCTCTGACTTCGTAGTCAGTGGTCATCTCAATGCGTTCGCCGCAAAGGGTGCGCCTCAGTATTGAACACGACTTTGTCGAAATCCAAAGCGTCCAGCGGTGCGAAGAGGAGATAAAAGTATTTAAAGTTCTCGGCCAGGACGAAGCTTTCCATTTCATCGCGCTTTTCTTTCGTGACCACATCCTGGAGCGCAGCGTAGCCGGCGTCCACCCGGCAATATTTCACAAGATCGTCGAAGATCTTTTCTCCCATTTTCCGGTACTGCGGATCGCGTGTGAAGTGATGCAGATAGTAGGTCGATTCCACGATCTCGGGGCGCAGATGGTAGCCGTTGTAAACAATTTGCATCGTTTTGTAATCGATGATCTCCGGTTCGATCCCGTACATGTTCCACATCTTGAACGATGAATCCTGCAGTCGTCGCGCTCGCGCGACGTCACCGGAGTGCGCCAGCAGAGCCGGAAAGAAGGCGTCGAGTGCGCCATATTGCGATGCGGTCAGCCTGCCCGTGTTCATGTCGGCGTGGCCATACCACAATTCGCCACGAACTTCGTCGGCCAGGTATTTGTTAATCGCGGAAATGCTCGCCTGCCACATCTTGTAGCAATCTTTGTCCCCAAACAGGAGCCAGCATTTCCAGAGATATTCGTAGTAGGAATCGGTTCCCCCACTGATGTGACTATCTGCGTCCAACCACGCGCCCGTCTC
>QHPP01000334.1 GCA_003219125.1 Verrucomicrobiota bacterium | reverse complement strand
CACCCGGTCTGGTCTCCGGATGGAACGCAAATGGTCTACTCCATTCACACACCCAAAAACGCCGCTTATATCTTTCGAGTCGGGCAAGCCTGGACCGAACAAACCCCGGTTGCCTTGGCGGCGCTAAGCGACACGAGCCAAACTTTTGAGAGTTGGTCGTGGTCTCCTGACGGGAAACGTCTCGCCGGGCTACGCCATTTCTCAGACGGCTCCCACGCGGGCATCGGCGTTTATGATTTGGAATCCAAGAGGTACGACTGGCTCACGAATTTCGGAGAATGGCCCTTATGGTTCGAAGACGGTCGCCGAATACTTTTTGCTGACCACGGAAAGATTTTCATAGTAGACAGCGAGTCCAAAAAATATCACGAAGTCCTTCCTGTTGCTGACGGGGACATAGGCAGCCCGGGACTCTCGCGTGATAATCGATTCATCTACTTCACTTTCGTAGCCGCGGAAGCCGACATTTGGCTACTCGAGTGGCGATAAAAGAGATGACGCCAACCCTCGGAGCCACGCCCGGACCAGCTTTTGTAGATTGGTAGTCACGTGGTCGCCAGGGTTAACGGGAAAGATTCGCCAGCAAATATCGAACGCTGAACACTGAACATCGAATTTCAAACTGAGCCCTCCGCATTCGGCGTTGGCCTCCGGCTTCGTAGAGCCTACGGCTCGGAGAGGTGTTCGACGTTCGGTGTTTGCTTCGATGCTGGATCCTGAATACTAGATTCTCGATGTGAGAGCTATCCAACTCGTGGAGATCGGCGCACCGCTGGAAGATGCCGAGGCTCCACTCCCAGAGATCGGTCCGTCCGAGGTCTTGGTCCGAGTTGCCGCCTGCGGGATCTGCCACTCCGACGCGCACTATCGCGCTGGCATTTCACCGATTGAGTCCTTACCCGTTACTCTCGGGCACGAAGTAGCGGGGCGCGTCGAAACTGTGGGGCGAGATGTTCACCACCTTTCACCGAAAGACCGCGTCTATTTGCACTATCTGGTCAGCTGCGGTTGCTGTGATTTTTGCCGTCGCGGTCACGAACAATTCTGCAGCAAAGGGCAAATGATTGGAAAGCATCGCGACGGAGGCTATGCCGAGTTCATCAAGGTCCCCGGTCGAAATGTCTTCGTCCTTCCCGACGAGATTCCATTCGAGTTGGGAGCAATCATGATGTGCTCTTCGGCAACTGCGCTTCATGCTTTGAACAAGGCGCGCCTTAAATCTAATGAGTCGGTCGCTATTTTCGGATTCGGCGGACTGGGATTTTCAGCTCTTCAGCTGGCTAGAGCCTTCGGCTGCCATGAGGTCTACGTTGTCGATATCAATCCGGCCAAACTCAATTCCATCGCAGCGTTTGGCGGCATTGCGATCGATGCCACCGCGGGAGATCCCGTTGAGCAAATTGGGGAAGCAACCGACGGAAAAGGAGTGGATGTCTCGATCGAAGTGGTTGGCTCTGCCATTACCATGGGGCAGGCAGTGCGATGCCTGGGCGTTTTCGGCCGCGCTGCGCTCGTCGGTTTGACCGCGGAAACAATATCGGTTTTTCCGTATCCTGAAATCATCAACAAGGAAGTCGAGATCATCGGCGTTTCCGATCATCTGACGACCGAACTGCCATTGCTGATGCAATTCGCGCGCAACGGGAAACTCTACTTCCCGCAAGGCACACTGCGCTCAATCGATCTTGACGCTGCGCGGATCAACGCGGCATTGGACGAGGTTACGAAATCCAGCGATCACATCCGAACAGTGATTGTTCTCTGATGTGTGTGTTCGATATTTGACGTTTGATTTTTGCTCTCCAGTCTCCGGCCGGCCTCCGTCGTCACGTTGGGACGTTGCTGTGAAAGGCATTTTTTGATATCGTTAAGCCTGTGAGTGTCGACCAAATCAAGAGCGCCATCGAACGGCTTTCGTTTGAAGAGCGAGCCGAACTTGCTGCCTGGCTCCACGGCTGGAAAGACGACGAATGGGATGAGCAGATCAAGCGCGATGTTGCTGCAGGCAAGCTAGATC
>QHPP01000333.1 GCA_003219125.1 Verrucomicrobiota bacterium | reverse complement strand
TCCACGCGAGGGCGGACGCATTGCAGTCGCGGAAGCGGCGCGAAATCTTACCTGCTCCGGCGCGCGACCGCTCGCGGTAACGGACAATTTGAACTTCGGTAACCCCTACAAACCGGAGAATTTCTGGCAACTGCGCGAAGCAGTTGAGGGAATCGCGGAGGGGTGTCGCGCTTTTGGCACGCCGGTGGTTGGAGGCAACGTCTCTCTTTATAATGAGAGCCCAGCCGGGGTGGTCGATCCCACGCCAACGGTGGCGATGGTTGGATTGATCGATGACGAAAAACATATCACAACGCAATGGTTTAAGAATGAGGGCGACGCCATTATTCTGGTTGGAGGGACGCGCGCCGTCGCGTCCGAAGATGGGGACGACACAGAGGCCGTCCCTTCAGCCGCGGCCCACGACCGCGGCTACAGCCTTGGCGCGTCGCGCTTCCTCAAGATTTGCTTCGGGAAAAAGATCGGGCCGGTCCCGAAACTCGAGATCGAACTGGAGCTCGCGGTGCAAAACGCGGTGCGCGATTTGATTCGGCTAGGTCTCGTTAGGAGCGCGCATGATTGCAGCGAAGGCGGACTGACAGTTGCGCTGGCGGAATGCTGTTTTAACCCCGATGGCTTGCTTGGCGCGGAGATTGGTTTGGGAAGCTGTGGTGGCAGCCGTGCCGGCTGCGCAGGCGACACGCCTGCCTCTACAAATGCGGCCACTCTCTTCAATGAAGCGCAATCGCGCGTCATCGTCTCCTGCGATCCAAAAAATGCGGAGCGGATTTTGTCAGAATTAAAATCGAAAAATATTCCCCACGCCCAGATCGGGACCATAATCGCAGATGATCTTCGCATAACCGTGAGCGGCGAAAACCTCAACTGGCCAGTCGTGGAATTGCACGATGTTTGGTCGAATGCGATCCGACGGGCGGTGGAGAGTGATTCTGAGCCGATTCGCAGCTTGTAATGCGTAGGAACACGGTCATCCCGAGTCCCGCGGCCGCGGGATCGAGGGATCCCGTAGCGCAACCTTTCCGGTCGCTTCATCGGGCCTTCGGCCCGAGCCCGGACTGGCGGTATGTGCACGACTCAAGATGACAAGCGTTTTGCGACGTTGAAGGTGATTCGAAATCGACGATGTTCCTTTGCGATGCCCCCTGAAACTTCCGCTCACCACGAATTACCCGATCGCGCCGCGCTTCCCCAACATGAGTGCGGACTTTTCGGCGTGTTCGGTCATCCAAATGCGGCGGTGCTGACCTATTACGGCCTGTTCGCGCTGCAGCATCGCGGCCAGGAAAGCGCCGGCATTGTGACGAGCAACGGCGCCGGCCAGACCTTTCTTCAGCATAAGGGGATGGGACTGGTCTCGCAGGTGTTCGGACAGGAAGAGTTGGGAAGACTAAAAGGGACGCGTGCTGTCGGTCACACCCGTTATTCCACCACCGGAACGAGCACGCTAAAAAACGCGCAACCTTTCGTGGTCGATTGCGTGCGCGGGCAAATGGCGATCGCGCACAATGGAAATCTGATCAATGCCGATCTGCTGCGCGACGAACTCGAAAGCAAGGGTTCCATTTTTCAAACCACCGCCGATAGCGAAATCATTCTGCATTTGCTGGCGCGCCCCGCCGATAATGGCAGCAGCGTTCTGAGTGCCTTGCGCCGGATCGAAGGCGCGTTTTCGCTTTTGATCATGAGCGAACAGGAGTTGATCGCCGTGCGCGATCCTTTTGGCTGGCGTCCGCTTGTTCTCGGAAAACTCGATGGCGCTTACATCCTCGCTTCAGAAACATGCGCGCTCGATCTGATCCACGCCGAATTCATTCGCGAGATCGAGCCGGGGGAAGTGCTAATAATTAACGAACACGGATTGCGCTCGGAGCGACCGTTCCGCGATGAACAACCGGCCTTCTGCATGTTCGAATACGTTTATTTTGCGCGACCCGACAGCATCATCGGCGGGATGAATGTGGGCAAGGTCCGCACCGAGATGGGACGCGAACTGGCCCGAAGATTTCCGTTGGAAGCGGATATCGTAGTGCCGGTGCCGGACTCGGGAAATTACGCCGCGCTCGGTTTTGCCGAGGAATTAAAGATCCCCTATCAGCACGCCTTTGTCCGGAATCACTACATTGGCCGGACATTTTTGCAGCCGAGTCAGCTCATTCGCGACTTCGATGTGCGGGTGAAATTAAACCTGATCAAGGAAATGGTGGAAGGGAAACGAGTTGTGGTGGTGGACGATTCGATTGTGCGTGGGACCACCGCGCGAGCGCGCATCGTCAACCTGCGGGAAGCGGGCGCGAAAGAGGTGCACCTGCGGGTGAGTT
>QHPP01000200.1 GCA_003219125.1 Verrucomicrobiota bacterium | reverse complement strand
AACCGATCTGGTGCCGTGGTCGCATCGGCAGTTGCTCCTGATCAGTGCGTTGATGGCGATATTCGATGCCTCGCTTCTGGCAATACTTTATCGCGACTTGCGTCTCTGGCTCGTGCAAGTGATAACGCTTGCACTCGCGGTCGCAGCCATGATCGCTTCGATGAAACTGCTCAGCGTGCCGCTGAATTTATTAAATGTGCTCGCCTTCCGCCTCGTTCTTGCGATCGGGGTCGATTATGGAATCTACGTCTTGTTAGTTTGGCAGCGCAGCCACGATGTCGCGCGCGATCTTACCGGTGTCGTTAAGCCAGTCGTGCTCGCGGGATTGACTGCCATCGCCGGATTCGGTTCACTCGGTTGGGCGCATAATCCAACCTTGAGCGGGCTGGGGATTGCCTGCGCCATCGGCTTGTTCTGGAGCCTGGCCGCGACCATCTTCTTCACTTTGCCGGCGGCAGTTGCAGTTAAGCCGAAGCTGCCGCAGGAACATTTTACCGAAGCAGAACTGGAACATGCGTAAAATAATTACCGTCATTTTTCTGGCGTCGTCGTTCGCCATCGGTGTGAAAGCCGAGCCGCTATCGCCCGCTGAGATCAAAAGCTTGCTCGAACGTATTCGCGAGAAGCGCGCCGCAGCTCCAAGTATGCAGGCCGATTTCCAAGAGCAACGAAAGGTTCACTTGTTGGACGAGCCGATTAACAACAGCGGGAAAATTTGGTTTCAAGCCCCAAACAAATTCCGCGTCGAACGCAGGGGCAACGCCCCAAGCATCACCGTGAGTGACGGGCAACAGCTTTGGATTTATTACCCAAATTTCAAATCAGCCGAGCATTATTCATTGGCCAAACGCTCGCCGCTTGATGCCGCCATTTCCGCGATCACTACCGCGCTTAACTTGGAGAATGTCGAACACACCTTTCACATTATCGCGGCCAAAACGGAAAAGGGTTACGACCTCGAGCTGACGCCGCGCAATCCATCGATGAAACGTATTTTCCAAAAGTTGTTGTTGCACCTGAGCGACGATCTTTTTGCCGAGCGCACGGATATGCTCCAGCCAAACGGCGACCAGATTGTGACGACATACCAGAACCCGAACCATGCCGCCATCCCGCCTAGCCAGTTTGAGTTTATTCCACCGCCCGGCACGGAGATCAGTACGCCATTGGGAAAATAGGACCTCTTCGTCACTCCGAGCGGAGTCGAGGAATCCCGCGGCGCTACCTTGAAGACTATGCCTCAGGCGCTTTGCCGAGTCTCGCCCGATTAATGCTGAAGGTTGAGCACCCGGCGTTTGACGTTCGATCTTTATGTGTTGATCGCAGGCGCAAATCACAACCAATGAAAATCCTGAAATTTGGCGGCTCTTCGCTTGCCACAATCGATCGCATTCGAGATGTCGCCACGATCGTCTTGGAAGAAGCGAGGCGAGGACCGGTTATTGTCGTGGTTTCTGCCTTTCAAGGTGTGACTAACCAGCTTCTCGAATGCGCGCGTCTTGCAGCAAAGGCTGATCGGCGCAGCGAGGCCGCGTGGAAGAAAATTGTTCACCGCCATCGCTCCGCGGTCGATGATCTCCTAGGCAAACGCAGGAGTGCTCGTCTCCGGTCACGAGTCAATACTTTGCTCGGTGAATTACATGAGGTGCTCCATGGCATTCAACTTCTGGGTCATGGCCCGCCACGCGCTCTCGATCTTGTTGCAAGTTTTGGCGAACGACTGTGCGCGTTGGTGGTGGCGACACATCTTAGCCGGTTTCACGCCGCACGTTTCGTTGATGCCCGGCAATTCGTAGTGACGGACGACCAGTTCACGAACGCGAACGTGCATTTTGGAAAGACTAACCAGGCAGCTCGCCGATTTTTTGCCGAGCTGTTTAGATCCAATGGACGTCGGCCAATTCCCGTTGTCACCGGGTTTATTGGATCAACCAGCGATGGCCAAACAACCACTATTGGTCGGAATGGATCTGATTACACCGCGGCCATTGTGGGCGCTGCTCTTTCGGCCAATGTCATTGAAATCTGGACAGACGTCGATGGCGTCCTCAGTGCCGATCCGAATAGGGTTGCATCGGCGTTCGTGCTACCCCGGATTACGTACGAAGAGGCAATGGAGTTGTCGTACTTCGGAGCCAAGGTGCTTCACCCTGCTGCCATCGCGCCTGCGGTTGCGAAAGGGATTCCATTACTGGTCAAAAATACTCTTAATCCGAAAGCACCAGGGACATTAATTTCTCGCGCCGGAAAGAATGGCGATCATTTGGCGAAGGGAATTACCTCCATTGCCGGACTGACCTTACTTACTCTCCGCGGTTTGAGCATGGTCGGTGTCCCGGGAAATGCCGAGCGACTATTTCGCGCGCTGGCGTCCCGCGGCGTCAGCGTCATCCTTATTTCCCAAGCTTCTTCCGAGCACACCATCTGTTTTGCGGTCCGGGATACAGACGCGGCTGCGGCGACTGCAGCGGCGCGACAGGAATTTCGATTAGAGCTGCACCACAAATTGACTTCGCTCGATGAAAAACCGGACCAAACGATCATTGCCGTTGTTGGTGATCAGATGAAAGGTCACCCCGGCGTTTCGGGGAAAATGTTCGGGGCGCTTGGCCGACACAACATCAACATCAGCGCCATTGCGCAGGGCGCCTCCGAACGGAACATCTCTTGTGTTGTTGATACGGCACAGCAGTCGCGCGCGTTAAATATTATTCATGGCGCTTTCTTCGAGAGGCGCAAGCGCCTTGCGCTTTTCGTCATCGGTACCGGTAATATTGGTGGAACCCTTCTCCGTCAGCTCCACGAGCAACGCCACTATCTTCTCTCTCGCGGGTTCGACGTCACCGTAATTGGGGTTGCGAATAGCAAGCGCTTTCTCCTCGATTGCAGCGGGATTAACCTGGGGCGCTGGCGCGAAGAGCTGGCCGCTTCGCGACGAAGAATGGATCTGCGGACGTTGGCATGCGAAATCGGGAAACTGGAGCTGACCGACGCAGCCATTGTCGATTGCACGGCTGCCGATTCGGTGGTGCAGGCCTACCCGGACTTTGTGCGAGCGAATCTTCACATCATCACGCCAAACAAGCGTGCGAACGTCCTGCCCTGGCGGCGGTACGTCTCGTTGATGAACCTTTTGCGAGAACGGCAGATTTACTTTCTCGATGAAGCTAACGTTGGTGCCGGGCTCCCAGTCATGTCCACCATTCGTGACCTCATCGCCAGCGGAGACACCATCAAAAAGGTGGAGGGTATTTTTTCCGGAACGCTTAGCTTTCTCTTCAATAGCTTTGATGGGGCAATTCCGTTTAGTGAGCTGGTGCAGACCGCGCACAACAATGGTCTGACCGAGCCCGATCCGCGCGATGATCTTTCCGGTGAGGATGTCGCCAGAAAGTTACTCATCCTTGCGCGTCAGACTGGATCGAAAATGGAGATATCGGATGTTGAGGTCGAGAATCTGGTCCCCAGGAATTTGGCCGTCGGAAAATTCTCGCCGCGTTTTTTTACGTTGTTGGCCAGGCACGACGCATTCATGTCAGCACGATTCAAGCGTGCGCGGTCGCGCGGCGCGGTTTTGCGCTACGTCGGTACACTCGAACGCAGCCGCGCTCGTGCTGGAATCAAAGAGTTTCCACGCGATCACCCGATCGCGGCGACGAAGGGCAGCGACAACATTATCGCGTTCACCACAAAACGTTACGCGCACACGCCACTTGTCATTCAGGGCCCGGGAGCAGGTGCGGACGTCACCGCCATGGGGGTGTTTTCAGATATCCTAAAGTTACTCCACTACCTTCCGCACTAGGCCGAAATAATTGCAGGATGTTTCTGCGAGCCCTGAATTGCGTTCGAGGCTGACGGCGACGCTGCCTCCACAATTGCGTTCCCCTGCATTATTTCTTATTTTCGAGTTCGTCTGCCAACGCGCCCGCATCATAGACTTTCCGCAAAGCTTCGCTGATGGCCGCAGAATCGACGGAAACGGCGCGCGCTTGTTTGTCGGAGAAAATGCAATCGAGCACGAGCGATTGAATGTTTCCGTCGAAAATGATGCCGACGAATTCGTTCGCCTTGTTGACCACTGGACTGCCGCTGTTACCGCCTATGATGTCCGCGTCGGAAACGAAATTAAACTTTGTTGCGAGATTCAATTGCGGCTTGCGCTCGATCCAGCGTTGGGGGAGATCGAAGGGCGGGCGGTTATCGTGTTCGGCAGCGCGCTGATAGAGTCCAGCGAGATCCGTAAAAGGCGGAATTTGTTTGCCATCTTCCTCGTAACCCATGACTTTTCCGTAGGACAGGCGGAGCGTGAAAGTCGCGTCCGGATAATTACTCGTCCCTTCAATTGCGAAACGCGCTTTCGCGATTTCGGCATAGGCTTGCCTCTTAATTTCCTCCTGCGCCTCATGCGTCTTGCGTGCTTCCCGAGCCGGCGCGTCGATCATTCGTGCGAGATCGAGCATGGGATCGTGCGCCGCCTGCAACGCCGCCGCGTTTTTCGCGTAAAGATTTTTTCGAAACTCGACATCTTTCAATTTTGTTCCGCTGACCAATTCCATCGCGCTTGCGTGCGGCGATTTGCCGGCGAGGACCTGTCTCACCAGCGGATCGTTGCCAGCGAATTTCTCGGCGAAATCGGTGAGTGAATCCGTTAGCCGGAGAATCTCATAATCATCGTAGACCGGCTCGTTGGAGAAAAGTTGCAACTCCAGTGATTCCTTAGCGCTATCGCGAAATGCTGCAATTCGTTGGCCGTTCGGTTTGGCGCGTTCGTCGATTGCGCGGGTGAGCAAGCGCGCATACTTGAACAGCGTCCCGTAGAATGCCCGGGGGCCGCGGTATCCAACCGAGACCGGGCGCTCCTGTTCCAGATAATCATAAAGCGGCGCGATTTTGACCAGTTCCCCCTGCGCCTTCTTGATGCGATCGTAAGCCCCAGTCGTCGATTTCAACTTCGGGTCGCGTGAAATCGCATCGCGCAATTTCTTCTCTCGCGCTTCGATCGCGCTCCAGATCTCCGGGTCAAACAGGGCGGCGACATAACCGTCGTAGCGTTTGCGATTGTTTTGATCGCCAAAGAGATCCTCCCGCGCTCGTCTCGCGTTTTCGAACGAGCGTTGTCCCCAGGCGATCAACAATACTTCGCGCCGGTTAAACATCTGGAGCCAGGTCGGCACTTCGCGATCGCGGCGATCAGCCAGCTCATCGACCGTAAGTTGACGGTCCGTTCGCCCCGGACTTCCGCTAACGAAAGTTAGTTCGCCATCGCTTGGCCCCTGCGAATTCCATTTCAGGTAATGCTCTGTTTTTGCGGGCTGCCCGTTTTCATAAGCGCGGAAAATGCAAATATCGAGATCGAAGCGGGGATATTCGAAATTGTCCGGGTCGCCGCCGTAAAAAGCCATCTGCTGTTCTGGCGCGAAAACGATCCGGACGTCGTCGTAACGTTTGTAACGATAAAGATGATAGAGGCCGCCTTGATAAAGCGTAACGACATCGGAGCGCAGACCGGTTTTGTCTTTGCTTTCCTTTTCGATCTGCGCAATCGCGTTCTCGCGCGCCTTACTCGCGGCGTCGGGAGGCATGCCGGCTTTTACCGCCGCGTTTACTTGCGCGGTGACGTCTTCGATCGACATCAGCACATTAAGCTCGAGATCGGCGCATTTGATTTCTTCCGCGTTCGTCTTCGCAAAGAAGCCTTCTTTCAAGTAATTGTGCTGCTGGCTCGACGCTTTTTGGAGCGCATCCGCGCCCACATGATGATTGGTAATGCAGAGTCCGTTACCGGAAACGAACGACCCGCTGCCGCCGGAATTAAATCGGACGCTGGCTTTTTGCAGATGTTCAAGCCACTGCGGAGTGGGTTCGAATCGATACTTTTCCTTTAATTGCTTGAGCGGCGGATTGGTGAACAGCCACATCCCTTCGTCGGCGAGGACAGGAACTGCGGGAGCAACCATCATAGCAAAAGCAAGGCGGAGCGAAATCATCGCGGAATGTAGAGTGAGAATGCATTTAATGAAAAGCTTGCTTTGATTCCAGAGAACAGACATCCGCTGGTCATTAATTGCAGAAGCTGAAAGTGCAGGCTCGGTGCGCCGAGATTTACGTGGATTTGGAAAAGTAGTTCTCGCTACTATTGCACAGACGTAGTTCATTTCAGTAGTGCCAAAGAAAAATTCAGATGGTTCACTCCGCTCCAGAGTCTTGATCCTGGTAGATGAATCGAACGTCGGCAGTTCGGTGCGAACAGCAGGACGCGGCCTTGACTGGATCAAGTTGCGCAATTTTCTGGCCGGGCCTGCCATGGGCCGTGACCTAATCGAGATGGTGGTTTATGCCGGTTTGCCACCGGCGACTCCGGCATGGCAGGAGGAGCGCGATAAGAAGAACAAGTTCGTGCATTGGCTGCGCTCGAACGGATTCATGGTCGTGACCAAAGACGGGTCGCCCGCCGAAGAAGGGCATTACAAAGCGAACGTTGACGTGATGATGGCGATCGACGCACTCGAGCTTTCAATCGAAATGCGGCCCGATCTAGTCATCCTCGTTACTGGTGACGCCGATTTCGCGTATCTCGTCATCAAACTGCGGCGACACGGGATCCGCGTAGAAGTGGCCTCAGTGGCGGCAAATCTTGGAAACATATTGCGGTCGGCCGCGAACGATGTGATTGACCTGGCGCCATTACTCCGAACGTTCGAGATCAATGTTCCGGATTCTGCGCCCCGACCGCGGGCGCAACAACCGCGGCGACGCCAGCCGCGATTTCGTCCGCTCATGCCCCGAAACGGCTAACAGGAGGTAGATCGAGGCGAAAGCGTTCCCGAAAATAAGAGGTGGCATTCTTACCTTTTTCAGGCGATAGTCCCGGTCTGCTGCGACTTTCCGAAGCGCGATCTGATTCTATCGCGCCTTGGAAATTAATCCTCGTCAGCCGTTTGACTTATTTAATCGATTATGAACGCCGAACTCGTCAAAGCCGCCACCGAAATAGTCCACAATCAGCAAATTCTTGTGAACATCGTTTCACGTCGTGTCCGCCAACTCACCCTCGGGCATCGTCCGCTGGTCGAGTTCGCTCCAGGGATGGGTCATGCCGACATAGCGCTGACTGAAATCGCGAACGGCAAGCTGGCGTTCGAGTCCACGTTTGGCCAGAATGGCAATACGCCGCCGCAAGTTGTCCCATTTCCGGAAATCAGCGCAGGCAAGAAAACGAAAAAAGCCGCGTAGAAAGCCGCGAGCGGACTGGTGGATTCTCGGTTATCCGGGCTGAAGCGAAAAGGCTTGGAACTGCTTGAGGGAGGGTGAG
>QHPP01000115.1 GCA_003219125.1 Verrucomicrobiota bacterium | reverse complement strand
AATCAGGAGGGAAAATGATGAAAACGTTTTTGTTATTATCCGTGAGCAGTGTGGTTACAGCCGGAGCGCTTCCAAGTCTGCCGGCGAAGATTATCCTTAGCGCCTTCGTCTTAATGGCTGTCTTGACCCAAGCGGCCCGCCGCGCCCCCGCCGGCTATCAGGATGAGGAAGGGTTTCATTTGATTCGCGCCCGCCGACCTGGGGTAAAGGGTCGAGCGCTCTTCAGGCGCTGGCAGGCCAGGAAAAAACTGTTAAGTGGCTGGCTTTTTTCAGCTTCCCGCCGGCCGGCGAAGGCTTGAACGCCTTTTTGATTTTGGGCGCCGCGCATCATAATTGCTGCATTCAGCGCGATCGGGATCGCGGGACATGAAGCTTTCCAAACGTGGCGAATATGCATTGCGCGCGCTCATTGACCTCGGCATCGCTGCCGAACTCGGAAGGCCCATTCTCCAGGTTAGTGAACTGGCCGCGAAAGAGAAACTTCCAATCAAGTTTCTCGAGCAAATCTTCACTCAATTGAAAGCGAGCGGTTTTGTCGTGAGCAAGCGCGGAAAAGACGGAGGCTACTCTCTTGCCCGCCCAATGAACCGCATCAAGTTCGGTTCCGTCATCAGATTGATTGACGGACCACTCGCTCCGATCCCATGCGTCAGCCAGACGGCCTACTCGCGTTGTACTTGTCCCGACGAAGACCATTGCGGCCTGCGCATGCTGATGCTCGATGTCCGTACCGCTATCATCAAGATTCTCGACCGCTACACCCTGGCTGATATTGTCGAAATCACGTTGCGCAAAATGCGACGCGACAAGGTCTCGCCCCCCTTTATCTCGAGAGCATTCAACCTCGATTCGGTTCTGACGTCTCTGCCCCCCAACTCCGCGACTTCTCCGAAGCGTTCAAACGAAAGGCGAACCCATGCCGCATGATAGAAGCACAGCATCCGCCGACTGGCTCGAGTTGGTGCGCGAGAAGGTCCAGAGTCTGCGCTTTGGTGTCGTTCAAATCGTCGTCCACGATTCCAAGGTGACTCAGATTGAGCGGACCGAGAAAACGAGATTGCAAAGCGTAAAGAACGATTTAGAAAGCTAACAATTTTTACCGACCAGACCGCTGGAGGATCACACGAGGAGGAATAGCGCTAGCCGGACTTCCGGAGGTTCTTTTCAAGTGAGTAAAATTATTAAGATAAGGAGAAACAAATGCTTGTGAAAAAATCGTCACTAGGTCGGATCGGCATTACCCTTCCGCTGTTGCTTCTGGTAATTCAACCGCTGCGGGCGCAGAACTCCGGCGGCAACTCGGAGTCTGACCGACTGCAGAAGTTGGAGCGGGCAGTGGAGCAATTGCAGAAACGAAACGCCGAGTTGGAACGAGAAGTCGGTAGTTTGAAAAAGCGGAGCGCCTCTGAACCCGGTGCGCCGGGCAAAACGAAGACAGTGGTCACTTACGACGGGAAAACGTACGTTGAAAAAAGCGTAGCCGTAGAAGAGAAACCCCGGATTTACGTCACTCCGCGCGCATCGGAATTCAAGCTGGTGCTTGGTGGGTACATTCAGATGAACCTGGAAGACGGAGATGTCTCCGCCTTCGAAGGCCGCTTTGGTCAGACCGCGTTGAAAGACCGTTTTCGCCTGCGCCGGGCACGCATCAATTTAACCGGTGATTTTGCGGAGAACTTCGACTTCAAGGTTGAGGGCGAATTCGAGAACAGCGATGGCATATCATCCAACCGCACCGATTTTTCAGCCACGGACATTTTCGTTAACTGGCATCAGTTCGCAGAAGCGAACGTCAAGGTCGGCCAATGGAAAGCGCCGTTCGGGTTGGAGCAAATTACTCCAGACCCTTCTCTGATCATAATCGAGCGGAGTTTACCTACCGGGGCTATTACACCGGAGCGGCAGGTCGGTGCGCAGGTCTGGGGCAAGCCGTTCACGAACATCTGGCCTGCACAGAAGGATCTGCTGACCTATTACGCTGGCATCTTCAACGGGAACGGCCGCAACACTAGCGTCAATGATAACAATAACTTCATGTATGTCGGGCGGCTGGAGTTGATGCCGTTCAAAGGCAAAATCTTCGGTCAGGATTCGAGTCTCAAGCTTGGCGGTGACGTACTAAACAGCCGCGATGACAAGGGCACAAATATCTCGCAATCGTTGAACCTGTTGGTGAATTCCGACGGTTCCCTCTCGCCATTTGTCCTGCCGGGCGCCGATGAAAGGACGGCGTGGAGCGTAGACGCCTGGTTCAATCTGGGTCCATTTGATTTAATCGGTGAATACTTTCAAGAGAAAGTAAACGGTCGCACCGTGAACGGGGTGCCTCCAGGGTTCGCCGATTTCACAACGAACGGCTTCTATGTAACGGGAGCTTACTACCTGATCCCGAAGAAGCTTCAAGCCGCCGTCAGATGGGAGCAATTAAATCCAGGACAAAAAGGCAACGATGGTATTCACTCTATTACCGGTGGCCTCAACTATTATATCCACGGCGACGATATCAAGCTAATGGCGAATTACATTCACACTTGGTCGGATTTCCGGCAAGCGAATCCGCATTTGGGGGACGATCAATTCGATGAGGTCATTATGCGTCTGCAGCTGATGTTCTAGCATTACCGAAACTCCAATTTTGCTATTACGTTTGCTGGGTCGGGAGGCGGCCTGACATCACGCCACGGCACCGCTTTGATAACTCACGACCATGTTCACCGAGCGAAAGGAAAATCGATGAAGACAAACCTAGCCCTGTTTTTAACTGCCGCGATCTGCGTTTTTACACAGATTGGTTCGGCCCAAGATAAAGTTGTCATACGCTTCGGCCATTTCCCGAATATCACCCACGCCCAAGGGGTCATCGCGCACGCCCTTTCGCGCAAGGGAAAAGGCTGGTTCGAGGAGCGACTCGGACCAAAGGTGGAGATCCAGTGGTTTACTTACAACGCCGGACCATCGGCAATGGAAGCGATGTTCGCGGGCTCGCTCGATCTGACCTACGTCGGTCAGGGACCGGCGCTCAACGCGCACTTCAAATCCAACGGGGAAGAAGTCCGCGTCATTGCCGGAGCGGCCAATGCGGGTGCCGCCCTGGTGGTGAAAGCAGATTCACCGATCAAAACCGCGGCGGATTTTCGCCGGAAAAAAATCGCCACCCCTCAGCTCGGAAATACCCAGGACATTTCCTGCCGCGCCTGGCTAAAAGCACAGGGATTTAAGGTCACCCAAACCGGTGGCGATGTGATAGTGCTGCCGACGAATAATCCCGATCAGCTGGTATTATTACAGAATGGCGGGGTGGATGCGGTGTGGACAGTTGAGCCATGGGTAACGCGTTTGGAACGCGAGGCGAAGGCGCGGGTCTTTCTCGAAGACAAGGATGTGATCACGACCTGGCTGGTCTCGAGCGCGAAGTTTCTTAGCGGCCAACGAGATTTGGCGAAGAAAGTAGTGGCCGCCAACGCGGAGTTGACCGACTGGATCCAGAAGAATCCGGATGAGGCGCAAAAGCTGCTAATCGATGAACTAGCGGCCGAAACGAAGACGACCTTCGCGCCGGACGCAGTCGTGCAGGCGTGGAAACGAATTAAGTTCACAACCGCGGTGCCGAACGAGTTGATCGCAAAGGCGGTACAAGATGGAAAAGACGCTGGTTTTCTCAAAGGCAATACCGACACTTCCAAGCTAATCGAGTCTCCGTGAGGTTTGGCCACAAGACCGGTTCAGTTACGGAAGAGCTTGCGCTCGTTTCGCCGAGCAAGCTTGCGATCGACAAAGTGTCGAAAAGCTTTCGTAGCCGTGCTGGAACAGTCCTCGCGCTCGATCGCGTCAGCCTGAATGTCGCCGAGGCGGAGTTCGTCTGCATCGTTGGAGCGAGCGGTTGCGGCAAATCAACCCTCCTCAACATCATTGCCGGGCTGGAGAAACCAGACAGCGGAACGGTCTTGGCTGACGGCAAACCGGTGACTGCTCCGGGACGGGAACGCCTGGTCATGTTTCAGGAACCGGCGCTGTTTCCCTGGCTCGATGTTCTTGGCAATGTGCTTTTCCCATTAAAACTAAAACCAAATCTGACGAAAAAGGATCGCCGTGATGTGGCAAAGTATTACCTCGAACTCGTCGAGCTAACGAGATTTGAACGCGCTAACATTCACGAGCTTTCCGGGGGAATGAAACAACGGGTCGCCCTGGCCCGCGCCCTGGCGCCAAATCCACGCGTCCTCCTAATGGATGAGCCCTTCGCCGCCCTCGATGCCCTTACCCGCGAGCAGCTTTATGGCGATCTTCAGCGCATTTGGAAATCCCGGCGCAAAACCATTGTCTTTGTCACCCATAACGTCCGCGAAGCGGTTTGTCTGGGTGACCGGGTCCTGCTTTTTTCTCCTCATCCGGGACGCGTGCAGGAGGAATTCATAATCGAGCTGCCGCGACCGCGCGATCTGAACAGCGTTGAGCTCGCCACCTACGCCAGCCGAATTACCCACGCCCTGAAAAGCGGTGCCCAATCCGAGCCTGCGATAGCGAAATGAAACGATTCCTCCTCGCCGTTCTTTTCTTCGCGGTCCTAATCGCTTTTTGGGAATGGGCTTTTCTCGCAAAAATTTGGTCGCCCGTTTTGTTGCCGGCTCCGCAGCAAGTTGCGGAGTATCTCAAAACAGTGGCCACGGATGGCACTCTTGTTCAGGCTACCGTCATCACCATGCGACGGCTGCTGATCGGTTATGTCATCGGTCTTATTGGTGGGTTGCCGCTCGGGTTATTGACGGCCCGCTGGAAAGTTTTTCACGATACCATTGGGACGCTCGCCCTCGGACTGCAAACGCTGCCCAGCGTGTGCTGGGTGCCGCTTGCGCTTCTGTGGTTCGGGCAAACGGAGGCGGCCATGCTCTTTGTTGTGATAATGGGAACGCTCTGGTCGGTCGTGATTGCGACCGATACCGGAGTGCGGCATGTTCCCCCGATTTACCGGCGAGCGGCGTTGACCATGGGATCAAAGCGTTTGCACATCTGGCTTAAAGTCATTCTGCCGGCAGCTCTCCCATTTATCGTTAGTGGAATGAAACAAGGCTGGGCTTTCGCCTGGCGTTCACTCATGGCGGCGGAAATTTTCGTCACAATTCTAACGGGATTTGGACTTGGACAATTGCTTCATTACGGCCGCGAATTGAGTGCGATGGACCAGGTCATTGGCATCATGCTGGTGATCGTTGTCATCGGGTTGCTGGCCGACAAAATCTTGTTTTCCCCGGTCGAACGTTTCCTCCACCGCCGCTGGGGCACTAACCCATGATCCTGCGCCGATCCCACCCCAACGATAAATTAATCGTGGTCTCACGCGAGATTACCGTTCAAAACGAGCTCGGCCTCCACGCCCGACCGGCGGCGGAGTTCGTTCGTGTCGCGAACGGTTTCCGCGCCGAAATAACCTTGATTAAGGACGAGCAACGCTTTTCCGCCTCCAGCCTCATCGATGTCCTGCGCGCCAATCTCGATCGTGGTGCCACCGCCGTGCTGGAAGCACGCGGGGCCGACGCCGAGGCCGCCATCACCCGCCTGGAAAAATTGCTCATCGAATTCCGGAAGCGAAAAGAGGATTAGCGCCTTCGTCGCCCAGCAAATCGAAACTAAGAGCCCGCCGAAACCTTGCCTGCCAGTTAACAATTCATTGTCGCACCTGCAACACGTAAATGTTAACTGGGGAATTTGGTAATTTATCAGATAATTGGCCGGGGATTTGGTTAGCGCAGAGGCCGCGCCACCAGAATACCGGTGTCCGCGCTATAACGGTAAAGATAATTCGAGAGCCGCGTGTCGATCACCACCCGGCCATAATTGTGCGGCGCTGACGCGTGCATGAAGTGAAGGGTGCCGTCCGCGGCACGTAACGCCAGACCGACGTGCGACGTGGCCCGCTGAGAGGTGTAACGGCCATCGCGCGAGACAATGCCGATGATGTCGCCACTACGCAGTCGCGATTCGATTGCGGCGACGCGACGTTTGGGAATTTCGTAAAGCGAGCGCGAGGAAACATCCGCTTCCATTTCCGCGAGGGGCCGAAGCAAGCCGCGATTGTGCACGAGGTAGCGATAATGCCGCCAGCCATTTGTCATTTCCCGGGCCGAGTGCGGCACGCTCACCCCACCAAGCGAGCGGGTAAGGTCAGCAACCAGGCCGCGCCGGTCATTGTCGTAAAGCCAATCTTCGAGGTAATGGAGGCGAGAGAGATATTCGCCCGTGCATTCGGCGTGGCGATAACGATCAATCTCGATGTAACGCAGCAATTGCGCCGGGGTCCAATTTGTTTCCGGCTCATCCAGCATCCGCGCGAAGGCGAGAGCGGTTTCAAAAAAGGTCCAGCAATCGAGTCCCGTGAAATTTACTGAAGGCGACTCAACTCGGTTATCGACTTCGAGCGTGAAAGAGCGATAAGGCGTTCCGACCATCGCCTGACCCAGCGCCGCGGTCCGCTGCCCAATCGGCAAGGCCTTCCAGTTCTCGGCTTTCGCGCGCATGATGAGTTGCTCGAAGCGGTCCTGCCCCTTGAAGACGGTGCGCATCGGTAACGTGACTGCACCGCGGGTGGTTCCGGTCAGGGCAACGGCCAATACTGAAATCAAAATTCCCAAACGCATTTAAGCACTCTTTGACGGGATTAAATAGAGCGCAAGCCGTGCCAGATATATATCACCTCGGGCCGAGTGACTTCACCATTACAAATCGCATTAGCACAAATCCTCGTGATCTGCTGAATGATCGAGGGGTCCCTCACTTTCGTTCGGGATGACGGTGCAGAGGCTACACGCGATGAGGACGGCACTGCGCACTTACACCTGTCATCCCGAGGCCCGCAGACGCCCGAGGGACCTCACAATTGCAATTTGCGTCACACAGATGTTGGGTAATCACTCAATAATCGAGGGGTCCCTCACTTTCGTTCGGGATGACATCCGCCGCGGCATTTGCCTGCTCCGTTGAATCCGGCATCACCGATATCGGCGACAACGCACGCACGCAGGATATTTGCAGATGCGCCCAGCCTGCCTGCGCGGTACCTTTTCACCCGATGCAGGATTTGTTCGCCAAAAGCGAGGCGGAAAACCTGGAGCGCGTCAGCGCGGCGGCTCCCCTCGCGGCGCGCATGCGTCCACGGACGCTTGATGAATTTGTCGGACAGGAACATATCCTCGCGCCTGGAAAACTCTTGCGTCGCGCAATCGAGGCTGACCGGTTGCCTTCGCTAATTATTTCGGGCCCACCCGGAAGTGGCAAAACAACTCTGGCGTATGTCGTCGCCGAAATGACCCACTCCGAATTTATTCGCTTGAGCGGAGTGGAAAGTAATGTTGCGGAGATGCGCAAAGTGGTGGCTGCGGCGGCTAATCGGCTCCGGACTTCCGGCCGCAAAACAATCGTCTTCATCGATGAGATCCACCATTTCAATAAAGCGCAGCAGGATATTTTGTTGCCCGACGTCGAGAGCGGAAATCTGAGACTAATCGGGGCCACCACTTACAACCCGTACTTTTACGTTAACAGCGCACTCGTCTCGCGCTCGCTGGTTTTCCGCCTTGAGCCGCTCACGGTCGAACAGCTCGAAATATTGATCGATCGCGCGCTGGCGGATTCGGAACGCGGTCTCGGCAAATACAACGTCAAAATGGATGCCGACGCGCGTGGGCATCTCGCCAAACTGAGCGACGGCGATGCGCGGAAATGCTTAAACGCGCTCGAAGTTGGGGTTTTGACGACGCCCCCTCTCGGAGAAACGGGCTCTCACCTGTCTCGATCTTCCTCGCACAAAGGAAAGGACGCGCAGAAGCGCGTCTCTCCGCCCGGCGTTATTCATTTCACCCTTAAGGTTGCCGAGGAGAGCATTCAAACCAAAGCGGTCGTTTATGACAAGAAAGGCGATGCACATTACGACACCATCAGCGCGTTCATTAAAAGCATGCGGGCCTCGGATGAAAAAGGCGCGATCTATTGGCTGGCGAAAATGTTGCACGCTGGCGAAGACTTTCGTTTCATCGCGCGTCGCATCGTAATTTTCGCAAGCGAAGATGTCGGGCTGGCTGACCCGGAGGCGCTTCCACTCGCAATCGCGACACAACATGCCGTCGAGTTCGTCGGAATGCCGGAAGCGCGGATTCCGCTGGTCCACGCCACCGCTTACATGTGTCGGGCAAAAAAAAGCCGCGAAGCCTACGAATCGTTAGCCGCTGCTAGCGAAGAAATCGAATCCGAACAAACGACGCAAGTCCCAGAGCACCTCAAGAACAAACATTTTCCGGTCAATCCGGAAAGATAACGCTGTCACCGCCGCGGAGTTGGAACACAGACTTGCAGTCTGTGCGCCCAGCGGAGTTGCACTCCGCTGAATCGAGGGCAACGATGCGCGCTGCCGCTGAATCAGAAACAGCGGACAGAATTGTCCTCTTGGCGCACAGGCCATAGGCCCGTTTTCCGTGCGCTGGCCGAGGAATCCCGTTGCAAAAACTTAAAGATAACTTCCACGGGATCCCTCGACTTCGCTCGGGATGACGGGATTTTAGCTTGTGGAAAAAGAGCAAGACCTTGCCAGAAGACTACATCCGCGCTTGCGAGGTTGGTTTTTCGCGAGCTTTCCGGGTTTCACTCACGCCCAATTGCTCTGCGTTCCCTCCGTTCTCAAGCGTGAATCGATTCTCCTCACCTCTCCAACCGGAAGTGGGAAAACTTTGGCAGGTTTTCTTGGTGTTTTTGATTCGCTCCTTCGAGATCTTGAATCCAACGGACCAAAACCGGCGGTACGTTGTGTCTACGTTTCGCCGCTGCGCGCGCTCGCCTATGACATCGAGAAAAATTTGAAGGCACCTATCGCCGGGATGGGTCTGGAAAAGGAACTGCGGATTCACCTGCGCACCGGCGATACGCCCGCAAGCGAACGCACGAAATTTCGGAACAAGCCCTCGCATTTTCTCGTCACCACGCCTGAATCCCTGGCCATTCTTTTGGCGCAGCAAAGTTACGCGCAACATCTCGCCCACACGGAATTCGTGATCGTCGACGAATTGCATTCCTTCGCCGGCAACAAACGTGGCGCCGATCTGAGCATTTCGCTCGAGCGATTGCAAATGTTGCACGGCAAAAACAATCTCTGCCGTATCGGTCTTTCCGCGACGGCCGCGCCGCTCGATCTGCTGGCCCAATTTCTCGTTGGCAAAAATCGGCATTGCCGCATCGCCGAAGCGCGCATCGAGAAGGAACAAATTGTGGATGTGTTTTCTCCAATCCGGCGGGATCCTTATCCCCCGTCCGGTTACACCGGCGCGCGCCTTTACTCCGAATTGTCGCAATTGATTCGTTCGCGCCAGTCGGTCATCGTTTTCACCAACGTTCGTTCGGCGGCGGAACAAATCGGCTTGCGTTTGCGCGAGCAACTACCGGAATTGGCGGACGCGATCGAAATTCATCACGCTTCGCTCGATCGCAGTGTGCGGCTCGAAGTCGAAGATCGTTTAAAGAATGGAGAACTGCGTGCCGTTGTTTGCTCAACCAGCCTTGAGCTCGGCATCGATATTGGTGCGGTTGATCTGGTGGTGATGGTGGCAACGCCTAAAGGCGTTTCGCGCGCGATCCAGCGAATCGGACGCTCCGGACATTCGTTAAACAGAAATAGTCACGGAATTCTGGTCGCAACCAATGTCAATGATCTGGTGGAAGCAACCGTCACCGCGAAGCTCGTGCGCGAGCGCGCTCTCGATCCAATCAAAATTCTGGACAAGCCTTTTGACGTCGTCGCGCAACATATCGTTGGCATTGTCGCCCTGGCGCCGGCCTCAGCCGATTCGATTTACCAACTGATCACGCGGGCGCGGCCATTTCACGATCTTACCCGCGAAGAATTCGATCGCCTTTTGAATTATCTGGAGGGCGGTGGCGAAGCCCTAGCGCAGCAATACCGCGGCGTCTTCGGGAAAATTTCGGTGAGCGATAACGGCACGGTCTCACTCGCGCATCCACGAGTGGCGCGCGAATTTCTAGTTAACCTTGGAACGATCGTCTCCGAGGGATTCGTCGATGTGATGTTGAAGCGGCGGCGCCTCGGTTCTGTCGAAGAAGGATTTATCAAAGGGCTGCAAATTGGTGATCTTTTCGTCCTCGGCGGCCGGGTGGTGCGGCTAATCGATACCGGCGTGCAGGAAGCGTTTGTGGAGCGGGCCGACGGCCAGTTGCCGACCATTCCCCGCTGGAACGCGGCCAAGATGCCGCTCACCTCGGGAGTCGCGCGGGCAGTACGACAGCTACGCGCCGATCTGGCACATCAACTTCGCCAAGAAAACGATACGCATTGCATCGACTGGTTGGTCGAGAATTACCAGATCTCGTTAGCAAACGCTCAGGCGATGGTAGAACAATTTCGCGCGCAGCTCGCAGTTTCGGACGTGCCGACCGGCAATTCGATGTTGATCGAACTGTATCGCGTTGACGAGTTTTCCCATTACTTTTTCCATGCCCTCATTGGCCGCAGCGCTAATGACGCGCTTTCGCGTATCGTGACCTGGCGCATGAAGAAACGCAGCGGCGGCAACGCGCTCGTCACCATCGACGACTCCGGCTTCCTGCTGACGCTCCGGCGATTCCAAGAACTTACGTTGGAGGATTGGCGGCTTTGTTTCGAGCGCGAAGGAGCGGAGGAGGATTTGCGCCTGGCCTTGCGCGGGTCGGAGCTGGTGAAATGGCAATTCCGGGGCGTCGCCCAAACCGGATTGATGGTACCCCGCAATTATCCGGGTCATCAGCGCGCGCGCAAACAGATGCACTGGAGCACGGAAACAATTTTCCGAGTGCTGGAAGCACACGAGTCGGATCATCCCCTGCTCGAGGAAGCTTACCGGCAGGCAACGCAAATTTTTCTCGACGCGGAAGAGGCAAACGCGTTTCTCGACCGGGTCCAGCATTTCAAGTGGCAATTGCGCGAACTGCCAGTGGTCTCACCTTTTTCTTTCCCCATTTATGCCAGCAAAATTAAAGAAACCATGATGCTGGAAGATCCGACCGTGGCGGTGGAGCGAATTTACCGCGAGTTGTATGCGCGTGTGCGGCAAGTCGCGACAGCTAACGATAATTGGACGATTGCCACGGTCAGATAAATGAAATTCAAGGACCACTTCTCCGGTCACGCTGTCGAGTACGCAAAGTTTCGCCCGCGTTATCCGGACAAAATGTTCGAGTACCTGGCCTCGATTTCGCCGCGGCCTGAAAGGGCGTGGGATTGCGCCACTGGCAACGGCCAGGCCGCGGTGGGATTAGCTCGCCATTTCGATAACGTCACCGCGACCGACGCCAGCGCGCAGCAAATTGAAAGCGCGGAGCCAAATGACCGGATCAGCTACCGGGTCGCACCGGCAGAAGCGAGCGGAATCGATTCAGCTTCAGTGGACCTGATTTTGGTCGCCCAAGCACTGCATTGGTTCGATATCGATAGGTTTTTCACGGAGGCAAAACGAGTCTTGAAAGAAGACGGTGTCCTGGCGATCTCAAGCTATAACGTTTTGCAAATCTCGCCGGAAATCGGCGCGATCATTCGGAATTTCTATCGCAAAACGACCGGACCCTTCTGGCCGCCCGAGCGTGAGCTGGTTGAGACTGACTATGAGGACATCAAGTTTCCATTCGCGGAGCTATCGCCGGTTCGTTTTGAGATGCGTGCGCGTTGGAATCTCCATCACCTCGCCGGTTACTTGCGGACGTGGTCGGCCACGCAAAAGTTTATCGCCGCCCGCGGTTTTGATCCGGTCGATTCACTCGTGGGGGAATTAGGGACGGTTTGGAAAAATCCCGAAGAGCTGCGCGAAATAAAATGGCCGCTGCATCTACGCGTTGGCGTTTTACAAAAATGATGACCTTGCTCATGCTCATGCTCCTATTCGTGCGCGAGAAATTCCTCTCAGCAGGAGCATGAGTATGAGTAAAAAGGAAAGAGGCGGGCCTTGCGACCCGCCCCTCCCCTGTCTTTGAGCAGCTTCTCCTTAGCTATTGCTCTGTGACACAACCCTTAGTTGCTCTTGTTTTGAGAGACAACTTCGTTCAACTTAAAGATCGGTAAGAACATCGCGATCACGATACCGCCCACGATAACGCCGAGGAAAACGATCAACATTGGCTCGATTAGCGAGGTGAGCGCGTCCAGCATTGCTTCGATTTCTTCGTCCCAAAAATCCGCCATTTTCTCGAGCATGGTGTCGATCTTGCCGGTGGCTTCGCCCGCTGCGACCATGCGCATAAGCATCGGTGGGAAAATGCTTTTGCGTGAAAGCGAGACGGAAAGGTTGTCGCCTTTTTCCACATCGACGCCAACTTCTTTGATGCTGGTTTCGACCACGTGATTGCCGGAAGAGCCACCAACGATATCGATGACTTCCAGGATTGGAACGCCGCTGCGGATTAACTGGGCAAAGGTCCGCGCAAAACGAGACATGCAAATCTTATGAACGAGCGGTCCGAAAACTGGCAGCTTGAGTTTCCAACGGTCCCAAAGCTGTTTGCCGCGGGTCGAGCGCAAAAACGTGCGAATGCCGAAGAACGCGCCTGCCATGGCAGCGAGAAGGATATACCACTCCCCGCGAACAAAATTGCTGACATCAATAAGAAATTGTGTCGGCGCCGGAAGTTTAGCTCCAAAATCAGCGAAAATTTCGCCGAAGATCGGGACAACTCGCACGATCAGGAAGGTGGTGATGGCAAATGCGATGCAGACCACAATGACCGGATAGGTCATCGCCGATTTGACTTTCTTGCGCAGACGCGCGCTGGCTTCAAGGAATCCGGCCAGGCGATCCAGAATTTCGGCGAGTAAACCTCCATGCTCGCCCGCTTTCACCATGCTGATAAAAAGCCGATTGAAAACCAGAGGATGTTTGGCGAGCGATTCATGGAAGGTTTCGCCACCTTGCACCCGCGCTGTGATATCGCTGATTACGGCTCGCAACCCTCCCTGCCGTTTCGGGTCAGCCTGTTCGTACAAAGCGGTCAAAGCTTGCACCAGCGAAATACCCGCCTCGATCATGGTCGAAAGTTGTCGGGTAAAAAGTACGAGATCGGTCTCTTTTACCTTAGTGGATTTCCTCCGCGAGTGGCTGGCCGTCGCTTTTCGCTGCAGAGAAAGTACCATCAGGCCGCGGCTCATCAGGCTGGTCACGGCGTTGTCCTCGTTGAGGGCTTCCTGGACGCCGGACACGATCCGTCCGGCAGCGTCACGCGCTTGATAGGAGAAGGTGATCATAAGAAGGTAATTATGAAAATCGTAGCAGTTACGGTGCCAATGACTCTCCTCTTTCCTGTTTCGTAGAAAATCATAAGCTACTTTAACGTAGCGGTTTGCGTGATGGAATTTGCCCGCATTTCAGCTAGCTATGCCTCCTGGCATACCTACGATCGAAAACTCAAAGCAGAACTATTTTCTACTGCTCTCGTAGCAGGAAATGAGCTCACCGTTATTGATCCAATCGCACTCCCACCCGCACCCCAAAGGGAACTGGAATCGCTCGGTCTCGTTGTCCGGATCGTTATCACAAATGCGAACCACGTGCGCGATGCAGTAGCGTTCGCGCAATCTTACTCCGCTCCGATTTTTGCGCCGGCGGAACTAAGGGCACAACTTCCTCTTAGTCACAGCTTGCAGGATGATCTCACTATCGGCGCGCTGCGAGTTGTTCGAGTCGAAGGCGCCGCGGACGGCGAATTCGCCCTTTATCATCCAGATGACGCCGGCACACTGATAGTGGGCGACGCACTCATCAATTTTGATCCGCACGGTTTCACCTTGTTGCCCCGAAAATATTGCATCAACCAAAAACAAATGATTCGATCGCTACGCAAACTTCTCGATCTCGATTTCGCTCGGATTTTTTTTGCGCACGGAAATCCCATCATGATTCGCGCACGTGAGCGGCTCGAATCATTGCTCAATTCATGAATGAGCAGGATCTGCTTCAAGATTTCGCTGTGACGCAAAACCGGGGCGGTGCGTTCGCCCGATTTCTCCGGCTCATTCGCTTTTCCCATACGATTTTCGCTCTGCCCTTTGCGCTCGCTGCGCTGGTCGTGTCAGCCCACGGGCGACCCAGTCTTAAGATCGTGCTCCTGGTCCTGGGATGTATGATCATGGCCCGCACTGCGGCGATGCTTTTCAATCGCTTCGTTGATTGGGAGATCGATCAGCGCAATCCGCGAACACGGAGCCGTTGTCTTCTCGCGACCAAGAACATTATTTTCATTTGCCTCATCTTCAGCAGCGCCCTTTTTATTTTTTTTGCTGCAAATATCAATCGGCTGACTTTTGTGCTTTCGCCGATCGCGCTTGGTATCGTTTTTTTCTATTCGCTCACCAAACATTTCACTGACGCGACGCACTTTTTTCTCGGTCTCGCGCTAGGGATTGCACCGGTCGCGGCCTGGATCGCGCAAACTGGTCGGGTGGAATTGCCGCCGCTCGTCCTCGCCCTTGGAGTCGTTTGTTGGGTGAGTGGCTTTGATTTGATCTACGCCACTCAAGACTACGACTTCGATCGGCAGGAGGAACTGCACTCGCTGGTGGTTCGGCTCGGCCTCGCTGCCAGCTTGCGGCTCGCGCAGTTTCTCCATCTTTTAATGCTGCTGGCGCTGATTGCTTTCGGAATCATGGCGAAGCTCGGCACGATTTATTTCGCCGCGATGATTCCGATCGCGGCCGCGCTCTTTTACGAGCATCGCAGTGCGCGCCAGCTCCATGACCTTGCCGCGATTAATCGCGCTTTCTTCAATTCGAATGCGTTTGTGAGTGCGATCTTTCTCGGAGCGGTTTGCGCCGATCGGTTGTTGTAGCCGCGATCGTCGGCCGCGGTTCCTCCAAAATCGCCAGCTACGGCCAGCGACCGCGGCTACAACTGCGCACAAAATGCGCTACATTGCGTTCAACATCGCGACACGCGGGGCGTGTCGCCCACCTTCAAAGTCAGTCGTCAACCAGACCGGCACAATTTCCAGCGCGAGATTTTCTTCGATCAGTCGCTCACCCAGAGACAGGACATTGGCATCGTTATGCTTCCGGGAAAGCTGCGCGCTTTCCAAGTTCCAGCACAGCGCGCAACGCACTCCGTGCACTTTGTTCGCCACCATCGCTTCGCCATTGCCAGAGCCACCGAAAACAATTCCACGTTCGCATTCGCCACGCGCAACCGCTTCTGCTGCCGGCCGAATAAAAAGCGGATAATCTACCGGTGGCTCGGCCGCGAATGTACCCAAATCCTTTACCTCGTGTCCAAGTTGCCCGAGTAAGGCCTTTACTCTTTCCTTCAATTTGAAACCAGCGTGATCGGACCCGAGCGAAATCTTCATCGCCTTGTTTAACCGGATTTTTCACGGCCGTGCAACTGTGCAAGTTGTTCCCAAATTTCTCGTTCGCGTTCGCTTAGTTTTTTCGGCACGGAAATTTGCACCGCGACATACAAGTCACCGCGCTGACCTGAAACGCCTGGCAGCCCTCGCTCCCGTAAACGAAAGCGCTGAGCGCCCTGCGTGCCGGGCGGTAATTTCAAACGAGCGTTTCCCTCCAGCGTCGGCACAATGATTTGATCGCCCAGAACCGCCTGCCACGGCGCAATTTTCACCTCGTGCACAAGATCGCTCCCCTCGACTGAGAAATCTGGATGGCGCGCCAATCGCACCCGTAAAAATAAGTCGCCGCTTTTTCCACCGCCTTCACCGGCTTCGCCCTGACCGGCGAGACGAATGCGCTGTCCTTCACGCACACCACGCGGAATTTTTACTTGATAGGTTTCCGTTTTTTTCGAACCGGCGCGGCGTAACGAAACTTGTCGCGTCGAACCATGCAACGCTTCCTCCAGCGTGACCATGATGTCGGCTTCGACATCGCTCCCGCGCTCGGCCATGGTCCCACGCTGCCCGAACCCGCCGAAGGCCGACCGGCCACGACCCCCACCGAAGAATGCTTCGAAAAAATCGCTGAACCCGGTGCCGCCGAACTCAAATTCGACACCACCGTTTTCCCCGCCGCCCCAGCGAAATCCGCCGGGTTGCCCGCCGCCCCACTGTGGTGGCGGCTGAAACCCGCCGGGCTGATTCCAATTCTCGCCCAGTTGATCGTATTTCCGGCGCTTTTCCGGATCGCTTAAGACTTCGTAGGCCTCGTTGATATGTTTAAATTTTTCTTCGGCCGTCTTCTTGTCCTTTGCAACGTCAGGATGGTATTTGCGGGCGAGCTTTCGAAACGCGCTCCGGATTTCATCCTCACTCGCCGTTTTCGATACGCCAAGGGTCTCGTAGTAATCGCGAAATTGCACCGCCATTGCTGTTGAATCTCATCGCATGCTCCGCGTTCGCAACTCTCGTCCGCGCGCCCCAGCCCCGTTATCTCGAGCGAAAACGCCACTCCGGCATCGGACCGAGGGATCCCGGGGCCTGACCCTTAAGGTAACTTCCGCAGGATGTCTCCCTTCGCTCGACATGACGGCGTGATCGACCAAAATTACCGCATGCCCGAACTCGGAAAATTTCTAATCATTATTGGCGTTGTCATTGTCGTGGTCGGAATAATTCTTTGGACTGGCATCGGCGCGGGCTTTTTCGGAAGACTTCCCGGCGACATCCGCATCGAACGCGGCAGCAGCATATTCTATTTCCCAATCGTCACCTGCATCATTATTAGCATCGTGCTGAGTCTGATCTTTTCGCTCTTCCGCCGGTAGGGCGATGCTTTGCGGAGCCGATTGTTTTCGTCGCGCGGCTCCACAGAGTCTCGCCCTACCAGGGAAAAAACCAATCAATCGCCCTTTTCTCAATGCCCAGATCCCGTCGGCAAAGATTGGAAAACCACGTCGCATGTCTTCGCCGTTGCCGGCGTTGTCCGCGAGTCGTTCCCCCGCCCGTTTCCGGCGGCGCTATCGCCAGCGAAGTAATGGTGATCGGACAGGCTCCCGGCGTGCGCGAACCGACACTGAAACGCCCGTTTGCTCATACTGCTGGTAAAACCCTCTTTCGCTGGTTCGAGGAATTTTGCGGGCTTGATGAATTGACATTGCGCTCGCAAATCTATTTTGCCGCCGTCATTCGCTGTTTTCCCGGTAAAGCATCCGGCGGTAGCGATCGTGTTCCCGCACCAGATGAAATTCGCAACTGTTCGGCTTGGATGAATGCCGAGTTCGAAATTCTACGGCCGCGACTTGTGATTCCCGTTGGTCGCCTCGCCATCATGCAATTTATCGAGTGCCAGAAGCTCGACAGCATCATTGGTCGTTCATTTCTCATTAGCCATGGAAAACTGAGTTTCGATTTAATTCCATTGCCGCATCCCAGCGGTGTCTCACCTTGGCACAAAATTTCGCCGGGCCGCGAGCTGCTTGTTCGCGCGATGAAGAAAATCGCGCGTCATCCCGCCATGCAATCTTTACGCTAAGGCCGTGCGCGCCGCGCCCGTGTCATGCCGAGCCGAGCCGACCGCGGGGGACCTTCTAAAGTCCGGAAGTATTTAGAAACGTGTGAGGTCCCTCGCTTCACTCGGGATGACGGCGATTTGAAACAATCGATCAATTTAGTGCGCACGCCTTAGCAATGCTTCGACATGGCAAAGCTAACTTTCCTAAGAAATTCCTGCTTTCCTGAACTCATGATCGGCCTTTGTTGCAATGATGTCGCAAAAGCTTCGCGTTACAGTTTGGGGCGAGAATGTCCACGAGCGCGAAAACCCGCTCGTCGCCAAAATCTACCCTGACGGAATGCACAACACCATTTCGGATGGAATTCGCGAAGGTGGCGAGTTCGACGTCCGAGCCGTTACCCTACATGACCCTGAGCATGGATTAACCACCGGCATTCTCGAGAATAGCGATGTCCTGGTCTGGTGGGGCCACGCCGCGCACGGAAAGGTAGCCGACGCCATCGTCGAGCGCGTCCTCGCGCGGGTGTGGCAGGGAATGGGTTTCATCGCGCTGCACTCGTCGCATTATTCGAAACCATTCATGCGCCTGATGGGCACGAGTTGCTCTATCACCTGGCGCGAGGCCGGCGAAAAGGAGCGACTTTGGGTTTGCAATCCGGCCCATCCAATCGCGCGCGGGATTGATCGCTATTTCGAAATCGAGAACGTCGAAATGTATGGCGAACCGTTCGCCGTGCCGACGCCCGATGAGATTGTTTTCATCTCCTGGTTCGAGGGCGGCGAAGTTTTCCGCTCTGGCTGCACCTGGAAACGTGGTAACGGCAAAATCTTTTACTTCCGCCCCGGCCACGAGGCCTATCCGATCTATTATAATAAGAATGTCCGGCTGGTTTTACGCAATGCTGTTCGCTGGGCCGCAGGCGATGGCGTGAAGTGGATCGACAGCTGCCCGCAAATCTCGGCCAAAGACGCACCCGAACTGCTCGAGATTAAAGGTCCCAAGATCCACAAAGAAGGCGAAGCCGGCTTTCGCTAATTCACGCCGCAAATCTTATGGAAGAACAAAAAATAGCGACACGCGCCGACATTCCGGATTCCGACAAGTGGGACCTGACGCTTTTGTTCGCCGATGTCGGCAAATGGCAGGAGGACGTGGCGTGGATCACGGCGACCTATCCGAGAATCACGGAATGGAAGGGTCGCGTCGGGGAATCGGCCCAGACGCTGGCGGAAGTGCTCGAGTTTGAAAAGCAACTCGATCTGAAAATCGAGCGCGTTTATCACTTCGCTTCGCTGCAACTGGCGGAGGACAGCGCGAACAACGATTACCTCGCCCGCGTCGCACAGTTACAGAATTTGATGACAAAGATCGCGGAAACTTCTTCGTTCGTTGTCCCAGAAATTCAGGCAATTGATGATGCGCGCTGGGAGAAATTCGTTGCTGATCCGGCGTTGAAAGATTGGAAGATTCCGCTTCACAAGATCCGCCGGATGCGCCCGCATGTTTTGAGCGACCGCGAGGAACGTCTGCTCGCGCTGGGCGCCGCCGCCCTCGATGGCTACGACGACGCCTTTTCGCAGCTGACCAATGTGGACATGAAATACGGCGTTCTCATTGACGCCGATGGTCGCGAGAAACCCCTCACCCAAAGTACCTACAGCTCGTTCCTGCTGAAACGCGACCGCGACTTAAGAGAGCGCGCTTTCAAACAATTCTATGATGAATTTCAGGATCATCAGTTCACTCTCGCAGCCTCTCTCAGCTATTCGGTGAAGGCAGATGTGTTTCGTGCGCGCGCAAGAAACTTTCGCAGTGCCTTGGAGGCATCGCTCTTTAAAGATGATGTGCCGGTTACGGTTTATGACGGATTAATTGATGTCGTGCGAGACGGGATTCCGCCGCTGCTCCGTTACTACGAGCTGAGACGGCGCGTCCTCAGTGTTGACCAACTTCGTGCTTTCGATACCTACGTCCCGTTAGTTCCGGAAATCGAAACATACGTCAGCTTTGATGAAGCGATCAATAAAATCATCGCTTCCCTGGCTCCTCTCGGCGAGGAATACACGCGCACCCTCGCCGACGGTTTGCGCGGCCGCTGGTGTGATCGCTACGAAACGAAGGGGAAACGCAGTGGCGCCTTTTCCTCCAGCAGTTATCACGCGCCGCCCTATATCTTAATGAACTACAAGCGGGATGTGTTTGCGGACGTTTACACCCTAGCGCACGAGGCCGGACATTCCATGCATACCTGGTTCTCGGTTAAAACGCAGCTCTTTCAAAACTACGATTACCCGATTTTCCTGGCCGAAGTCGCCAGCACGTTCAACGAGGAACTGCTCACTCATTTCCTGTTAGAAGAAACCAGCGACCCGAAAATGCGCGCTTATATCATCAACCGGCAGATCGACGACATTCGCGGCACGCTCTACCGGCAAACGATGTTTGCAGAGTTCGAGAAAGTGATTCATGCCATCGAGGAAGCCGGAGGCGCGCTTACCCTTGAGGTATTTAAAGGCGAATATCGCAAATTGCTTGAGGCTTACTTCGGGGAAGCCATGGTCATCGATCCCTCACTTGATCTCGAGTGCCTGCGGATTCCACATTTTTACCATGCCTTTTATGTTTACAAATATGCCACTGGACTATCCGCGGCGGTGACCCTCTCACAGCGCGTTCTTGCCGGCGAAGCCGGCGCGGTTGAAAAATATCTTTGCTTTCTCAAATCGGGCGGATCGAAATTCCCGCTCGAAACATTGCGCGATGCTGGAGTTGATATGACGACAGCCGAGCCCATCAATAGCACGATCGCGTTATTTGAGAAGCGACTTAGCGAGCTCGAGGCCCTCCTGTAGCCGCTTTGTGGACAAACGCCGGCCCCCTTGTGGCAACTCTCGACTGCAATTGTACCTATATAGGTACTGCGCGAAGAATCGCGTCGGCGGCCCACCCGTCTCCGAGCGCGGCGTGGTAGACAGGACGATGGTTACAGCAGTTACAGATTTTTTGGCAAGCAGGTTGCTTATCCTCAATAGCGTGGACTTCAAACGACAGTTTCGCGCGGCCTGCGGCTATGCCGAACTCGGCATGGCGGCTGAGTCGATTGCGGAGTTAAATGCGATCGAGGATGAACACCAGCATCGCCCGGAAGTCTTGCAATTGCGCCTGCATCACCTGATGCGCAAGAAACAATGGTCTCGCGCCCTGACTGTTAGCCGCCGCCTTTGCCGCGCTGCCCCCCAAGCCAGCGCGGGATTTTTGCACGCCGGTTTTTGCTTGCATCAGATCGGCCGGACGCGTGAGGCCAAGGAATTGTTGCTTCGTGGCCCGACCGCGCTGCTGAAGGAGCCAATTTATTATTACAACATGGGTTGTTACGAAGTTTTGCTCGGTAACTTGAAAGACGCCCGAGTGCATTTGCAGATTAGTTTCAAAATGGATTCATCGTTTCGCGATCTTGCGAAGCGCGATCCCGATCTTAGACCGCTTCACGAGACGTTGTAGTGGCGCGCGTGCCGCGCGCTACCGATTAGATTAGCATTCCTGCGGGATTGCAGGCGACACGCCTGCCGCTACAGAATCGGGCGTGAGGTTGAACGCTGATGGACTACGCGAGCGAATCGCGCCGCTGTTCCAGGAGAACTTCCTACGCTTTGGTGAACTGGGCGCGGCGCTGTCGATCTGGCAGAACGGCGAGCCGCTCCTCGATATACGCGGTGGGTTTCGCGATACCAAGCGGGAACAATCTTGGACCGAGGACACCATCGTCCTAATCTGGTCGGCAACCAAAGGAATCGGCAGCGGCTGTTTGCTGCACACCCTTCAGGAAAACAAAATAAAAATTGATCGCCGGGTGTCGGAATTCTGGCCGGCGTTTGGTCAGGGCGGCAAGATGGATGTCACCATCGCGCAAATGGTTTCGCATTCCGCCGGATTGTGCGCGCTCGATGAAAATGTTGAAGTGACCGATTATGACGCTGTCATTCGCGCACTGGAAAAACAAACGCCACTTTGGCGACCCGGCAGCGCACATGGCTATCACGCGCGAACCTTCGGATTCCTGATCGACGAACTGGTGCGTCGAGTTGCCGGAACCTCAATTTCGAAATATTGGCGCACGATTTTTGCCGAGCCGCTCTCGCTCGATTTCTGGATCGGGCTACCCGAAGAACTCAACTCTCGCTGCGCTACGATCTATCCGGCAAGAGCCAGGACTGCGCCGGAGCCGAAAAACCGCCTGTCCGGCTCGGACTTTTACCGAGACCTGGTTACGCCAGGTACGCTCCAGCGAAGAACGTTTACATCACCTTATGGATTAAACGCGGTTAGCGCGATGAACAAGCTGGAGAACCGCGCGCGCGAATTTGTTTCGTTTGGAGGAATCGGCAGCGCCTCCGCATTGGCAAAATTTTATGCAATGCTGGCCAATAGCGGCGAAATCGACACCCGAAAATTTTTCGCCAGCGATACCCTTAAACTAATGGCGACAATGATCAGCGACGGACTCGATCGCGTTTTTGAAATCCCGACCGCGTTTTCCGCGGGGTATATGAAAGATGGAGCCCAGGCGGAGCGGAAACTTTTCGGCCCATCGGCCAGTGCCTTCGGCCATCCCGGTGCGGGCGGAAGCCATGCCTTCGCCGACCCGGAAAACAGGATCGGTTTCGCCTACGTGATGAACCAGATGAAACAATCGGTTTTGCCTAACGAAAAATCGCTGCGGTTGGTGGATGCGATTTATGGCCAATAACCACTGGTCATTATTCGCCCATCACTGTCACAAGAATTTTTCGCCGATGGGAGGCGCGCCGGTGTTCGAAAAGAAAAATTCCCTGCCAGGTTCCGAGCTGCATGCGCCCCTCCGCAACGGGAATGGTTTCGCTGCTATGCGTTAACACCATCCGGATATGTGATGGCATGTCGTCCGCCCCTTCGGAGTCATGCTCGAAATAGTCGGCATTTTCCGGGACCAACCGATCGAAATACTCTTCGAGATCGCGCCGCGCTGTTGGATCAGCATTCTCCATCACGATCAGGCTGCAACTGGTGTGCTGCGCGAAAACGGTAACAACGCCATTTTCAATTTTGCTCTCGCGCACGAATGCTTCGACCTTGGCGGTGATTTCGTAGGTGCCTTTGCCCTTTGTGGCGACAGTCAACTGCTCCGTTTCTATACGCATCGACGGGCACGGTAGGACGAATCGCGAGACGCCGGCAAGTTCCTCTTTGTCATTCCGAGCGAAGTCGAGGCTGCAACGCAGATGACGTAGTCAGCGAGGCCAGGCTTTCCATCTCGAACTTTATCTCGAAAAAGAGTCAGAGATGTCTCGACTTCGCTCGACATGACATTAGTGAAATGGCGTACTGTTGCGCCAATGCAAGCCGATCTCGACCGCGTGCTGTTTGATCAAGCGACGATCTTGCGGAGACTCGATGAGATTGCCGCCCAAATTTCGGCGGACTATCGCGACCGGGAGCTGACGGTCATCGCGATCCTCAACGGCAGTCTCATATTCATGGCTGATTTGCTGCGGCGCATTCCTTTGCCGCTCCGACTCGATTGCCTGAGCGTGGCCAGCTATCACGGCGGTTTGCAAACCAGCGGTGAAGTGATTTTTCGCCAGATCGCGCTGCCGGATGTTGCCGGACGCCACATTTTATTGCTCGACGACATTCT
>QHPP01000199.1 GCA_003219125.1 Verrucomicrobiota bacterium | reverse complement strand
CTCAATCGCGACGGCGTGGTGAAAATCGCGAATCATGGGCAAGGACGCGAGATGTCGCCAGATTCTCCCGAGCGCGCGGTTACGAAAGAGGAAGAGAGCAAAATGCGCCAATTCTTGTCCAACTCGTTTCCGGCGCTGGCGAATTCCCCAATCGTATTCACGCGCATCTGCTTGTATTGCGATACCCATGATGGAAATTTCTGGATTGCTCCCGATCCGGATCGTCCCGGATTGATCATCGCGGCCGGCGATTGCGGCCATGGATTTAAGTTCGCGCCAGTCCTGGGTGAAATCATCGCCGACGCCGTGGAAGGCAAATCGAATCCATTGCTGGAAAAATTTCGGTGGCGTCCAGAAGTGAAAGCGGGCGAGGCGAAGGAAGCCGCGCGATTTCAAGTCAACCTGTAGCGGCGGTCTATGACCGCCGGTCTTGATGTAGTGCCGCTGTCGCTGGCGGCAGAAATAGTATTAGATCTCTGCCGCTGAAGACAGCGGCAGCTACATCCGAGGAGCAGATAAAAGATCGGCGGTCATAGACCGCCGCTACAGCTTACGTCTCATCGGCAGACCAGCGATGCGACGTGCTATTGCTTCTGCACGGCTTCCTTCTTCGGCTGGCGTTTCAGGAGCGTGATTTGTTTGATCCGCGCCGAATCGGACGGACTCCAGGTCGCGACATCGGGGTCGTCTTTGAAGGCGTTGTGAACGATGCGCCGTTGATAGGAATTCATCGGCTCGAGTTGCAGCGATCGTCCGGTGATGCGCACTCGCTCAGCCAGCTCGCGAACGCGTTGCACGATTCGATCTTCGCGCATGGAACGATAATGTTCGCAGTCAACAATGATCTTTTGGGCATCTTTGTTTTTCGCCTGCAACAATCGGTTGAGCAGAAATTGAATGGCGTCGAGCATTTCGCCGTCGCGACCGATGAGACGGCGGCTTTCCTCGGTGTAAATCTGCAGCGTCAGATTTCCGCTTTCGCTTTGCATTTCCGCGATTTCCACCACGAAACCGAGGTAGCCGAGCATGGTATCGAGCAACTCTTTAGGCGTCATCTTCGGGTTCGTTTCGGCGCGGCAACTTTCTCTAACGTTGGCATCGGTTGTTTCCGATTCTGATACAATTGCAGGATGCTGAAAAGGTTTTGCGCAGTGTAATACAAGGCGAGGGCAGCGGCAAAGTTATAGCAAAAGACGATAAAAATTATGGGCATGAACATCATCATCCGCTGCTGGGTTGGATCGCCGCTCTTCGGGGTCAGGTGAGTCATCCAAAAACTGGTCGCCGCCATGATGAGCGGAAGGATATTGATCGGCCAGCCGACAACCGGAAGATGCGCCACGGTATCAGGCTGCGAGAGGTCGTGAATCCAAAGAAAGTGGGCACCGCGCAACTCCACCGCCTGCCGCAGCATGGTGAACAGGCCGAAGAAGATGGGGATTTGGATGAGCATCGGTAAACAACCACCTACCGGGTTGATCCCATATTCCTTGTAAAGCTTCATCGTTTCCTGATTCATCCGCGTCGGATCGTCCTTGTATTTCTCGCGCAGCTCCTGGATTTTTGGTGACAGCGCCGACATTCGTCGCATTGAACTCGTCGCTTTATTTTGCAAGGGCCAGAGCGACAGCTTCACAATTGTCGTTAGCGCGAGAATGGCAGCAGCATAGTTACCGAGAAAACGGTGAAGCGTATTCAGGGAGTTGAGCAACGCCTGGCAGATGATCTTGAAGATGCCGAATTCCATGACTTCGGCTTCGTTGTGTTCGAGCCGGGCGAGCCGATGATAGAGTTTCGGGCCGAGGTAGAGTTGGAAGCGCGCGTTGTACCTTTGTCCAGCCTCCACGCGGAAGCCCGGTAAGTGCATCGCGCCCTCCAAACCGTAGGCCTTTTGCGCCGAATCGATCTCAAAGCGTGTCCCCCAAACCCCGTCCGCCTTCCCAGTCAGGGGGACCACTAAGCTAGTGAAAAATTGATTGCTCGCCGCCACCCACTCCGCGGCATTGACGTTCTGCGCGTAATAGGGACGCGGCGGATGCTGCCCCATGCCGAAGAAGCCGCCGCCCCCAGCGAACCAACCCACATCAATGCCCTTAGTGCCGCCACCGACCGACCAAACCAGCCGAGTGTAGCTCGGGTAGTCGTTGCGGTGAATCCGCGCCGCGGAGCCAATCCCAAGGAAATAACCGGGATTCGCGTACGGCGCGGCGCCGTTGTTCGCGAAATCGACATCCAATTTCACAACGAAATTATCCTTCTTCTCGTTAGTTGGCGGGAAGAAAAATTTCTTTCGAATCGTCACCTGCTCCGGCGTGACATATTCGAGTGCGACGATATCGGCTTCGCGAACGATTTTGTATTCCGGCAAAACTGGAGCCGCGGGATCGTCGACCATCGCGCCGATGGGAATTCGTACGGGCGAATTCAGCGTTACGCGTTCGCTTTCCCCTACCTCGGCAGGGTAGTTGAGCAAAATTGCTTCGCTGACTCCACCGCCGCGATTGGTAAGATGCAATTCGACGTCAGAGTTGCGAAGCGTTTCGGTTTTTTCTTCGAATTGCGCCGGCGTCGCGCCTTGGGCCGCTGTCGCCCCAGTCCCCGGTTGCGGCGGCGGCGTGGTTACGGCAGTGGTTGCCGACGCGAGCGGAGTGCCGCTCGCTAAAGGCGCGGCCGGCGAAGGCGCCGTTGCAATGGCTGGCGGCGGCAGTGGTTGCCGGGCAATCCAAATTTGCCAGGCAATAAGCCCTAGGACGCAAAGAGTGACGGCGATCCACGCGGTTCGATCCATAAATTAATTGCGCCTGCTTACTCGCAGACGCAGCTCCGCGCCAGTGAATCTGCCGCCGGCACCGGATCAAATCCGCTTCCCCCCCACGGATGACATCGGAGCAGGCGCTTCATTCCGAGAAAGCTCCCGCGCAAGACGCCATGCTCTTTGACCGCTCGCAAGAAATATTCGGAACACGTGGGTGAAAAACGGCAGCCGGAATTCGCTCCGCCGAGGAATGAGAGCACCGGTGAAATCGTTATCTGATAACCGCGAATGAGAATGCGAACGAGCGTGCGCATCAGAGGGGAAGGATAGAAGCGCGCCGTGCCAGGCGCAACCACTCATCTTCCAGCGCATGGGATGTCTCGCGCGCCGCTCGCGCCGAGGCGATCGTCACGATCCAAACTCCGCCGCTGATTTCGTGTTGATGTTTACGAAAAATCTCGCGCAAACGCCGGCGAATGCGATTGCGGATGACCGCTCTCCCTACGCGTCGGGAAGTAATGAAGCCAGCGCGAACGGGCGCCTTTGGTTCGGCACTCTTCAAAACGCCAAGTGTAAGCGTTCCTCCTCGGTAGGAGGTCCCGTCTGTCCGAACGCGTTGGAATTCCGAGCCCAGAGTGAGTCGGCGTGACTTCGGAAAACGAAGACGTTTTTGCATTGGAAGACCTTAATCCGCGCAAAAGCTCTGTCATTCCGAGCGACAGTCGAGGGATGACCGGAAAGCGGCATCCGTACAGCAAAAGTCTTCCCCGAATTCATTCGGGGAAGACTTCGCAAAGAACTTGCCTTGATTACGGTGTCGCCGAAGCAGCCGGCGAAGACGTAGTATTAATTGTCGTATTCGTCTCCGTCTTGTTTGTCGTAGTCGGCGAAGGATTCACTACTGTGGTGTTCGTTTCTTTCTTTTCCCCAGCCGGCGGATTCACTGTCTCGGTCTTTTGTTCGCAAGCCGCGAACAACGACGCGGCCCCAGCCAGAATGCAAATGTATTTCTTCATAAGGTTGTAGATGGAAACCCAATGTGGGTCATTTCATATTCGGCGCAAACGGGTGTTTCGGCCTTACCGCGGCGGCAATGTTCACCCGCCGAGCGAACCGAGGGCATCGCTTGAGAACATGGGAGCGTAGGCCAAACCATGTGCCTCAGAGACGGCCTGAATGGTAAGTTTTCCGTCGCGCGTGTTCACACCGCCAAGCAGGGCTGGCTGTTTATTGCATGCGCCTTCCAATCCGCGATCAGCCAGTAATTCGACATAGCGGCCTGTAATATTCGTCAGCGCCTGGGTAGCGGTGCGCGCATAAGCCGCTGGCATGTTGGCTACACAATAATGGGTGACGCCTTCCTCGACATAAACGGGATCGAGATGCGTCGTTGGTCGCGACGTTTCCGCGCAACCGCCCTGATCAATCGCAATGTCCACCACCACGCTGCCCGGTTTCATTTTTCGCAACATCGCGCGCGTAATTAGCTTCGGTGCTTTCGCTCCTGGGACCAGGACAGCGCCGATGAGCAGATCAGTCGTCGCCATCAATTCGTGGAGATGCGCCTCGCTGGAATATAGCGTGTGGGCGTTATCCATGGTGATGTCGAGAAAACGCATCCGTTCGAGATCGACTTCGAGAATGGTAACGTCGGCGCCCAGACCTGTGGCCATGCGCGCGGCATTCACGCCGGCGGTCCCGCCACCAAGCACTACCACGCGCCCCGGCAAGACCCCCGGAACGCCTCCGAGCAATACACCCGTGCCGCCGTTGTGTTTCGCCAAATAATACGCGCCCATTACAACCGACATCCGGCCCGCGATTTCGCTCATTGGTTCCAAAAGCGGAAGGCGATTTCCGATTTGAATCGTCTCGTAAGCAACACCGGTCACGCCAGAGTTGAGCAGCGCTTCTGTTAAAGCCTTGCTCGCCGCCAAGTGAAGATAAGTGAAAAGAATCTGTCCTCGACGCAGCAACGGCCACTCCGCCGGCAACGGTTCCTTCACTTTTACGATCATGTCCGCTCGCTGAAAAATTTCCTCTGCCGACTCGACGATCTGCGCACCGGCTTTGATGTATTCCTCATCCGGATAACCGGAGCCGACGCCGGCATTTTTTTGCACGAGAACGGTATGCCCGTGGCCAACCAGTGTTTGCGCGGTGGATGGGAGCAAACCAACGCGTTGCTCTTGTTCTTTAATTTCCTTAGGAATGCCGATGGTCATGGCAGAGAGTGAATGGTGATACGTGATTTGTGAAGAGTGTTAAAGCTCAATCTGCGAAAACTATCCGCAATTTTATTTCGGCTCGTTTCCGCGGCGGCAGTTTATCGGGGGCATGTTTCGGATAAGTAGGGAAATCGCTCGCAAAAATATTTGAGCATAGCGCGATGTCATCCTGAGCCGCGTAAGACAACGCCAGTCCGGCCCGGGCCGAAGGATTCTCGCCAACGATCACGGGCGCCCCCTCGCTTGTGTGATGCTTGAGCGCATGAGCGGTCCCTCGCTCCGCTCAGGATGACAGAAGAGATAGAAGATCACGCTTTTTTTCAAAGGAGCCCCTTTATTCAACTGATTTGGAGGCACAGCCGACCCCCGCGCTTTCCTCTGATCGTGGGCCCCTGATTTAGAGATATGACCGTTTTAACAAATTTAACGGCACCAGGGTTCTTTTGCTCAATCCAACGCTCTGCCCTGCGATCAAATTTTTTCCGCCACAATTTCCACCACCAGCGGCGTAACCATCAGCGCATTCGCATTCTCCCCCGCATTAGCCAAGTCCGCGCGCACTTTGTCGGCGAAGATTTGATCGATCCGACCCATCTCGATCAAGCGTGGAAGATAGACTTCGATGAACGTTGCCGGCCACTGCCACATGTAGTTAGTCGGACGCACACAAAAAATATGCGGCGTGGCGGACCGAATGATAAACCCAGTTTGCGAGAGCAATGCCGGCAGATCTGCAGCGCCATCCGGTTCTCCGCCCGACTCGCGCCAGGTTGCCACCACGTGTTCGCGAAATTTTTCCTGGGTCGGAATCGGTGGAAGAAAACGCCAGGTTTCGTAGTACGCATACTCATGAAAAATGGAGATACTGCCTTTCGGCATCACATCGCCGAGTTTCTTGATCAACAACGCCTGATCGCTGACAAACGATAGGACCCACCGGCACCAGGAGAAATCGTAATTGCCTTTCGGCAAATTGCCGGTCATCAGATCCAATTCGTAAATTTTTGCATTGGTTAAACCGCGCCGGCGAAAGGACTCGCGCATCGCAGTAACGAAATTGCCTGACCGCTCCAGCGCCACGACTTCGCCAGACGGTCCCACAATTTCGGCGAGATCGAGAGCCGCATAACCGGGCCCGGCCCCAAGATCGAGGACGCGCTTACCGGTGGTAATGCCTGCCTTCTGCCAGCAGTCCAAAACTACCGGACGCCAGACTCGATGTTGCAGTCCGAGCCTCAACAATTCCTCATCATGCGTTCCGAGAACGTAGTCCTTCTCGCTCATGTTGGACCATCGCTCCACATCGTGCTCTCTTTCCACTCGATTCTTTTCAGGTGTCATCCGTGAACGAGAAGAAGCGCCGTCTGCCTTCGGGGCGTAGCATTGGCTTGCATAGGTGGATCGGGCGCACCGTCGGTCAATGCCGAAATAAAAGCAGCTTCGCCCCAATATTTTTACATTGAGGTCCGAGCCGGACATCCACTCGCGTACGGGCCAGAACATTCAATCGCCGAAGCGATAGTTAAATGTCTCGATGTCGACCTTGAACTTCTCTTCAATTATACTTTGTGTTTCCGGGGTATAGTATTCAGTGTAGTGCCGCGGCCGAGGGTTGGCGCGGGCATGAGGAAGCACCTCGCTTACTCCAAGCTTCTTCGCGACCACGGCCCAGTCTTCCTGCAACCGCTCGAATCGGCCAATAAAGTCCGCGAGCATCTTGCCGTTGGCGTCGACAAACCAATCAAGTTGGTAGCGATGAGGCGAGGAATGAATGCAGGTGCTACTACTATATTGAATCCAACGAACGAACTCCTCGAATGTCATCTCCTGACGCATTTGCACGGCTTCATTGCGCTCATAGAGTGAGACGACACGGTCCCAGGGATTGCGAACAAATCCGAACTTAAAGTAGCTCTCGAATTGTCGCCGCCCCCATTCTTTCCGACGCTCCGCCGGCAATGTAAGATAAAGCCATTCCAGGATTCGATTTTTTCTTCCCCCGCGCACAACCCAGTAGCTTTCCATCATCCTTTTGATCTCACACAGGTTTAGGTGCGGCTTAATCGGCTTTCCCAGCATGTAGCGTACGCTGGTCGAACCAGTTTTGGGAACCTCCACGAAGATGCACTTGTAGCGATGTGAGATCATGGCTTGTTTAGCCAGCCGCGGAGAGGGAGAATAGGCTCACCTTTTGATGAAAGCGATTGTTCTGACCTTTGATCGACATCGCGCCATTACCCAGCACCTGATGCTGCAATACCAGCGTCTTTGGCCAGATCATCCGTTTCGGTTTCGCATCCCTTATCAACAGCTTCGCGGCCTGGACTCGGAACGCGCAGAGTATATCGAGTCGCCGCCTGAAATTCCCGCAACTGTCCTCCGCTTGATCGAGGACATCGAAGATCAGGAATGGGTTTACTGGTGCTCCGACGATAAGTATCCGATCCGTTTGATAGTAGAAAAAGTCAAAGACCTTCTTAATTATGCGCTGACTGCATCCGAAATAAGCGGTCTCCTTTTCTGCCGCACTCGCGTCACCTTGGATCGACCTGAACTGTCTTTGCATCCTAACCAACGCGTGACTCCGGCTGGCGACATTCTACTCGAGCGCAAAGCATGGTATCAAATCTGGATTCATCAGTTTCTTCGGGCAAGGGTTCTTCGTTTTCTCTTTTCTCAGCTGCCCGCGCACGTACCATCAGCCAAAGCACTGGATGCTTTAAAGAATTGCATCGAAAAACCCGAGGATTATCACCTGTTTGTCACCCAGCAAAACTTCGCTGTCTTCGGCGAAAGCACCAAACGAGGCGCGATCACTCGAAATTGTTTCGAGAGCATTGCTCGCACTGATATTGAGCTGCCGGAATGGTTTCGACGCTCAAATGGGGAGCGAATCACGATGGGACAATTACCGGAAAAGACCTACTGGGAAAAATTGCGCAGCCGCCTAGCGGGTCGCAACAATAAGACCGTGCGTTCTCAGCGAAACCTTTGAATGGGTGGCCAGGCTTTAGCGTCAAAGGCGCGATTGTCAGAACAGCCCGGGGCGTCGCCCCAGGACTGGAATTGCATTCTGAACGAGCGCTGAAGGCGCGACTCAACGCGCCGAAATGAATCGCGCTTTCAGCGCTGGCCTTTTAACTTTGCACCAATTCCTGGGGCGCTGCCCCCAGGCTAGGATGAACGCCGCGCCTTTGGCCCTAAAACATATTCTCCCGCACAGAGAAAGACGGTTCCTTCTCCCGGTGGGAGAAGGTTAGGATGAGGGCACTCTATCGGAATTTCTCGCTGGCATTAAATTTTGAGATGATCTTCGGTCGTGTCCTGCCAGCGATGAATCTCGCTTCTCCCACGCGCGATCACGAGGTCATACTTGCCGGTGTAATAGAGATTATGCGCTTCAATTGGATCAGCCTTTAAGTTGTATAGTTCATTCAAATCCTGATCTCTCAGGCAAAGCTTCCAGCCATCGCTCGTCACTACCGCGCGAGTCG
>QHPP01000318.1 GCA_003219125.1 Verrucomicrobiota bacterium | reverse complement strand
CACGCGAAGGTCTGCGGCGCGGCAGTGCTGCAACGCGACTGGATTTCGAGCAAGAGTGGTCCTCTCGAAAACGCGATTAACAACGGCTTGGAACAAAACGCAATTGCGGCAGTCGATGTCACCGACCAACCCTCCTACTCACCAGCCCTGCGGCGAAGGCTCAGGCCGTTTTGGTTTCCGGCGCCGCCTCCGACACGAGTCAAACTAGCCGAGCGCATTTTGCTTAACTCAGTGCAAAAAGGGACCCAGGATTTTCCCGCGCGCATTCACGCCCCCCTCGAAACCTTTCTCGTTTCAAAACTTTGCAAAACCGCCATCACGTCTGGTCAGCTCACCGTGTCATGGATAATCTTAGCTTTTGGAACTACGATTCTTTTCGCGACAGGTCGTCTCATTTGGGGAATTCTGCTCGCGTTAATTATCGGCATCCTCGATGGTCTCGACGGCAAGCAAGCGCGACTCAAGGTCGAGACATCTACGACTGGAAAGATTGAGCATTGGTTCGATTCATTCTTCGAGGTGGTCTGGCCGACGGCACTGGCGTATCACTTCTATGTCTCGGGCCAACTGCCTAATGCTTTTTTCTACCTGGCTCTGCTCATTGTGGCAGAGGCGCTCGATGGCATTGGCAAACTAGGGGTTTACCTGCCAGCGGAGAAATCGCTGGTTGGACCAGGCCTTTTCGATCGAATCGTCCGTTTGGTCGGCGGGCGGCGCAATATTTATGTCTGGGTGCTTGTGGCTTGCGTTGTTTTGGCCATGCCGGAAAAGGCGCTCATTGTCATGGCATTCTGGGAAGTCGCAACTGCAGCCGTTGATCTCCTGCACTCCTGCTGGATACTTTATCTTCTCCGACGCCAGAGGTTCCACTGATCTACCGTTAGGTTAACGACCTTGTGTAGATACGGTACGTCTTGTAGCGCGCCGCGCTCAGCGCTTCGATGAAACGATTGACCATGAAGTTTTACGATAGAAGTTCGCCATATCTTTCGCCAAAAAATGAACAAAATCTTTTCCAATCGAAAATCCAACAACCGCGGCAGTTTCTCTGCGCACTTGTCGTCCTTCTACCTAAACGAAGTAAACGAAGTGACGGAACGGAATGTTGAACGGCACATATAAGCAGATTACGTCGCGCGACGGTGGATTTGACAATCTAATAGCGGAAGATGTTTCGATCATCGGCGGCGGCACAGATTGTGGATAAGCAAGGCGATAGTTTGCAGCGGTTCCAATGGGTCGTGCTCGGGGTCGTCCTACTGACCATCGCGATCCGGCTTCCGTCCCTTTTACATCCACAGCCGATTGACAGTGAAGCAATGTATTCTGTCGTGGCCAACGAAATTGTTGACGGCGGCCGACCATACCTCGACGCGGTCGAACGCAAGCCGCCACTTCTCTTCTGGACATATGCCGCGGTGTTCGAGCTGGCGGGAAAGTACAATTGGAAGGTGCTCCACATAGTCGCCTTGGTCTGGACGCTGGCTACCATGGCCGGTCTTTATATGATTGGCACACGGTTATTCGATCGCAACACCGGATTGATCGCGGCGCTGTTTTACAGTGTTTTCCAACCCTGTGGGAGAGCCCAAAATATAGCCTTCGACGGCGAACTGTTGATGAATCTTCCTATCGTGTGGGCATGGGCGATTGGTCTCCGGTGGAGCTCGGCACGAGTACGGCCCGAACTTCTACTGTCGGGTGCGCTTCTGGGCGTCGCATTTTTACTTAAACAACCGGCTGCGATCGCCGCGGTTCCTCTAGGCATTTATCTACTTCTCCCAAGCTATCGCACGAGCCGCAGCTTGCTGCTAACGGCCTCCGTCACTCAGGCCGCCATGCTTACAACAGGTTTTTTTGGGACTCTCGCGCTTGTGGGGTTCGTGCTTCATGGGCAGGGCATTCTTCGCGAAGCAATCTATTGGACGATCAATGACCATACGATCCCATATGTGTTCTGGAAAAAAGGAGTCTTGGTCTCACTGGCGTACGTCGTGGGGTTCTTACCACTGCTGATTGGCGCGGCGATGGTGATTCGAGATGAGCGCGCTATCTGGACGGGCAAAAATGCCGAGCGAACAGCGCTTCTCGGACTACTCGTCGCGTCGGCGGTCGGGGCAGCGGCGGGCGCACGGTTTTATGAACACTACTACATTCAGCTCGTTCCGCCCCTTGCCCTGCTCGCAGCGCCCTACTATGCACAGCTTTGGGCAGGGAGAATACAATCCCATCACTGGTTATTGCGACCTGTTGTCACCTACGCTTGGTTAGCGCTCACTGCTGTCGCCGTCTCAACTTGGGACTGGCTAGAGCTGTCTGGCCGACGCGAGCCATTGGAGACGGGAC
>QHPP01000198.1 GCA_003219125.1 Verrucomicrobiota bacterium | reverse complement strand
CGCCCATGTCGATGGGTTGGCGCGAATTAATCGCCGGCCGAAATTCCAGGTTGGCCACAAGACCATTGCGATTCGGGTAGCAGCCGGTGGCGAGCGCGGCGCCATTCACGTCGGTCGCGGTTGGATAAACGGCGTGATGATTGCGAAAGCGAACGCCGGCGCGCCCGAGTTTATCCAGAGTAGGCGCACATTTTTCAGTGACGAAATCGGGACGCATCCCATCCCAGACGACGAGAACGACGTGACGCGTTTCAGAAGCGGCATAAATGCTAGTCCCGCCTGCCTGGACCGCGATGGCAAGGAGAAGAAATTTTCGCAAGCGGTTTTTCAACAGCGCGATCTTCGGTTGAAGCACGCAAGTTGTCATCCCGCAGGAACATTTTTCGATCATGTTATGCTATCGAGAGAAACCCGGCATCACCGATGCCGGCTACAAGGAATCGGTGCGGCCGACACGGTCGCCACTACAAATGACGTTGTGGCTTGCCAGTGCCGGGCGGGCCGCTAAAAATCGTGTTGTGGCCCGCCACTTTCAATCGCGCAACGGCAAGGTCTCGCGTGAGATCGAACGAAAATTTTTGTTGAACAAACTGCCGCCGAATTTGCGGCACTTTCACAGTCGTATCATCGAGCAGGGTTATCTCGCGGTGAAAACCGACGGCACCCAGATTCGTTTGCGCAAAGCGGGCCGGCGTCATTCGCTCACGATCAAGCGCGGTCGCGGTTTGTCGCGGCAGGAAATCGAAGTCGATCTCACCCGCGACCAGTTCGAGGAGCTGTGGCCGGCGACGGCGGGATGTCGTTTAACAAAAACGCGCTACGATGTTCCATTTGGAAAACACACGATTGAGATCGATATTTATCGTGGCCGCAACGAAGGGCTGGTCGTCGCGGAAGTGGAATTCAGGGACGAGCGCGAATGCAGGCGCTTTCAGCCGCCGGAATGGTTCGCGGCGGAAGTGAGCGGGAAATCGCGTTACAGCAACGTGCGGCTGGCGCGGGAGTGAAGCGATGAGTTATCAATTGCGACGCAATCAAACATTGGGTGCAAACCTGCGACGAATTTGCCGAAAGCAGGTTGAAAGCTCCTTGGAAATCGTGCGCGGCGAAAAGGAACCGACCGACACGCCCGTACACCAGACGCGGAAACATTTGAAAAAAGCGCGGGCCGCGTTGCAGATGGTCTTGGATGAAATCGGGCGCTCACGTTTCAAAAAGCAGGATCGTTGTTTTCGCGATATCGCCCGGCTGATTTCCGATGTGCGAGACGCGGAAGTGCGCCTGCAAACGGTGCGGCAATTACAGGAGATAACCCGGCGCACTTCGCAGCAGACGTTTCGCAAAACCGAGGAGCTGCTTCTGGCGGAACTGGAACATTTCATGGCGGCGTTCGCGGGCTGGCAAAAGCAGGCAACGCCGCAGTTGGAAAAGTTGCAAGAAGAGATTGAGGCGTGGCCGGTCGACAACCTCGATTGCAAAAACATTCGCTGCGCCGTGCAACGCGCGTACAAAGCCGCGCGTGATGCGCTGGATTGCGCGAAAACGAAACCAACGCCGGAAAATTTTCATGAATTTCGCAGCGAAGCGAAACGGCTGCTTTATCAACTGCGCATTTTGCGACCAATCAATCCGCTCGTCATCGGCGCCCTGATTGACGATCTGGATTCGGTAGGTGAGGTGTTCGGGCGATCGCACGATCTGTATTTCCTGGGCGAACGATTACGACGCTATGATGCGCAACCGCCCGCCCGCGAGACGCGTGAATTAGTGGCGGTGATCGAGGCTACCGAAGCGGAATTACAAAACCGCGGAGTTGATCTGGCGGAGCGATTTGTCGAGGAGCGGCCGCGGGATTTCGGGCATCGCCTCGGCAGATGGCTGCAACAGTGGCTCAGGGGCGAAGCACCGACCGTGGCCGACGCCCTGGTCTGCCATGACGCCAGCGTTTTGAATTAAGCCGGGAAACGGCGCGGAACCCCGGACGATAGGCCGATCGCAGATAGATCGGCCCGCTGTTGCGGAACTCGATGTTAAAGCATGTGCGGCAAAGCCGCCTTTATGTGGCCAGGGATTGAAAGCATTCGGCATGGAAAGCACTGAGGCAGCAGGCAGGATTGCCTGCTTCACGCCGCTGCGTTTGTTTCTTTGTGGCGATGTGGTGACCGGCCGCGGGATTGACCAGGTGCTGCCGCACCCGCTGAATCCCAGGTTGTACGAACCGTACCTTAGCGATGCGCGCGCTTATGTTGACCTTGCTGAAAATGCCAATGGTCCGATTCCTCGACCGGTAGGCTTCGATTATATCTGGGGCGAAGCGCTGCCCGAACTACGGCGGGCCGAAGTCGATCTAAGCATCGTCAACTTGGAAACCGCCATTACAACGGCCGAGACGCACTGGCCCGGAAAAGAAATTCATTACCGCATGCATCCGCGCAACATGGATTGTCTACTTGTCGCCGGAATTAACGGATGCGCGCTGGCGAATAATCATGTCTTGGATTGGGGATACGAAGGTCTGTCGGAAACGCTCCGAACTTTGGATGCGGCAGGCGTGATGCATGCGGGCGCGGGAACTGACGCGAAAGATGCCGCTGCTCCTGCGATACTCAATGTGCCGGGAAAGTGCCGCGTGCTTCTCTTCTCGTTTGGATCGACAACCAGCGGAATTCCGCGTCAGTGGCGCGCCACCAGTGTTTGCCCGGGAGTGAATTTATTGGACGATCTTTCCGAAGCTACCGCGTCGCGCATCGCAAAAGGAATGCGGCAATTTCAACGGCCGGGTGATTTGCTCGTTGCGTCAATCCACTGGGGCGGCAACTGGGGCTATGACATTCCTTTGGAACAAATCGCGTTTGCGCATCGCTTGATCGAGGAAGGCGTTTCCATCGTGCATGGCCACTCTTCTCATCATGTGAAAGCGATCGAGGTCTTCAAAGGACGCCTGATTCTCTACGGCTGCGGCGATTTCCTCACCGACTACGAAGGGATCAGCGATTATGAGATGTTCCGCGGCGATCTCGCCTTGATGTATTTGGTCGAACTCGATTCGCGCAGCAGTCAGCTTCTTTCCGCGCAGCTAGTTCCGATGCAGATGCGGCGTTTCCGACTGGAACACGTATCAATCGCCGATGGGCGCTTGCTATGCGATCTCCTGAACTCGCTTGGAGCGCCATTCGGCACAACAGCGCGCCGAGGCGAAGACAACAGCCTGAGTCTTGAATGGATACCGTGACGCAGGCAATCCTGCCTGCCAATATTCGACAGATAACCAAGCAATTGGGAAAGCAGGCAGGATTGCCTGCTTCACGTTGCAGCTCTTCCGAGTTCGGCGACTTTCTTTTGTAGAGCATTCGCAATTTGTTGATGCGGTTTTTGGCCCGATCCCTTGCCCTTTAGTTCATGCCCATCAAGCGGCTTTCCCAATACAACGCGGATAGCACGCGGCCGCGGGAAAAACCTTCCCGGTGGCAGAGCTTCGTACGTGCCGTGAACGAAAATAGGGATTACGGACGCCGGAAAATGTTCAAGCAACATTCCAATGCCCGGCTTAAATTCTTGAAGCTTCCCGCTGGCCGAGCGTTCACCTTCGGGAAACCAAACCAGATTCTTTTTCTTTTTCAGAATGATCGCGCCAAAGGCCAGGCTCGAACGCGCGGCGCGCATTGGTTCGACCGGCAAAATTTTTCCCAGTCGACTCAGGAAACGCATCAATGGGTTGGCGAAGATGATGCCGGTCCAACCGGCCCAATAAGTATTTCGCAGCTGACTCCAATCGAGTAGCGCGGCGATTGCGAACGGATCGAGATAACTGACATGATTGGGCGTGAGTATCCATTGTCGATCTTGCGGCAGATGCTCCAATCCCTCGGCACGGACGCGAAAGAGCAGACGCATCAACACTCGATTCACGGCGTAAAGAAAGCGCGCCGTTCCCGCAGCGACCGGACCAAGCGGCTCGAGCCACTGCTTTTGTTTCTTATCGAGTACTTCGTCCGGGTTTTTCAGCGGATCGACCGCTTCGCCTTCGCCGCCCTCTGTGACTTCGCGCAGGAGATCGCGCACGCTCTCGATGCGCGCGATCGCCTCCTCGTTCAATTCCACTCCGCTCGATTCTCCGATTTCGAGCGTCAGATTCAGCCATTCGAGTGAGTCGATGCCGAGGTCGAACTGCGGACTTGTGTCCGGAGTCAGTCGCTTGCCGCGGTATCGTTTTGCGAGCAATTCCCAGACAGATTGCGCAGCAGAATCTTCGAGCAACGCGCGATCTTCGCCCGACATTTTCTCGACAGACATCTGCTCGGCGGCGGCAGCTTTCTCGCCACCTTCTTTCGCTTCCTTGTAGCGCTCGGCCAGCCGATGACGCTGGATTTTGCCAAGCCGTGTGCGCGGCAAGGCATCGCGAGTGATCGCGTAATCGGAAATACGCTGATGACTCGGCAGCCGCCTTGAAGCTGTTTCGACCGCCTTGCGCATGGCTTCTTTCCCATCGTCGCTGCTCGCCCGGTCCGGAACTATGAGCGCGACAAGTTTCCCTTTTTCCCCGAGCACGCCAATCTCGCGAATAGCGGATTCCTCAGCATAAGCCGCCTCGACATCCTCGGTTTGGATCTTCTCGCCGCTCTCGGTCTTGATCAGGGTGGAGAGACGACCGAGCAGGTGAAGCTCGCCATCGTCATCAAAGTAACCCAGGTCGCCGGTTCGGAACCATCCATTTTCGGTAAAGGCCTCATCAGTCTTGTCTGGAAGGTTGCGATAGCCGCTGAAGACATTTGGTCCGTACGCAACGACTTCGCCGACCTCATGCCCATTGATGCTCTCCTTCTTTTCGAGTGCGCTCGATTCAATACGAAGTTCGACCCCGGCAACGGGTTTTCCCGCGCTGTCTGGCGGCGACTTGTCAGGCAACTTCACCGTAAGCAGCGGCGAAGTCTCGGTGAGCCCATAGCCGATAGCGACTTGCCAGCCGAGCGCTTCAAGTTTCCCAGCCAGCTCGGAATCGAGCGCCGAGCCGCCGGAAGCGAGCAGCCGCAGGTTTTGACCAAAACGTTCGTGCAACGAGCGAAACAGGAACTTGCCAACTCGCAAGCCGAACCATTTTCGAACACATCCACTCGCCGCCAGAAAAACACGGAACAATCTGGGCGCGATCCACCCGGAAGATTTCACTTTCCCCTCGATGCCGGAATAGAGCGCGCTGTAGAGCCGCGGCACGCCAACGATCGCCGTCACTTCGCCCTCCCGTAAAGCACGGAGCAACTGCTGTCCACTTAGCGAAAATGGCAGAATCAACGGTAGTCCGAGAGACAGTGGAGCCAGCATGCCGATGACAAATGGATAGACGTGATGCAAGGGCAGCGGGAGCAGCACACGATCTCCGCCCGTGAGGATGTGCACTTCGGCGGCGGTATCGAGCTGCGCCGTAATGTTCCGATGACTCAGCGGCACGCCTTTGGGCGGACCGGTTGTTCCCCACGTATAAAAGAGCACCGCTTCATCGTCGCAAGTCACCGTCGGAAGGTCTGTCTCTCCGCTCTCAAGGAACCGTTTCCAATCCGCCTCAGCCGAATTCTCCTTGCCCGCATCGAGCAAACTGAGTCTTGGTTTTTCTTTGAGATCAAGCTTCTCGATCCATTCCACTCGCTTTCGTGTCGTAATGATCGCTCGCGCCTCACTATCTTGCAGAATGTGAACCAGAGTTCTCTCGCCAAGCTGAACATCGAGCGGTACAGCGACCATGCCCGCGCGAATAATTCCCAGCGCAGCTGCGATCCACTCCGGGCTGTTTTCGGCGAAGAGGGCCACGGTATTGCCGCGTTTGAAATCCTGCCTGCCGAGCCCATTGGCGAAAGCTCGCGCGCAAGCTGCAAGTTTTTGAAACGACCAACAATGTCGATCTTTCTTGTCGAAGACGACCAATGCCGTCTTGTCGCCACGCTCGGTTAACGAGTCTATGACTGACTGCAATGTTCGCTCGGAGGTCATCGCTGTGACGCAGACAATCCTGTCTGCGGCTCAATACTCGCAGGCAGGATTGCCTGCGTCACATAAGGATTGAAAAAATCTCCCTGGGCAAACAGCATTGCCCTGATGTCTATCGACAGGGATGTCCCTCTTCGCGGCCTCGATCCATATGGGAAGGTGAGCGTCGCGCGTCGGCGGTTGCCACACTGGCACCAGTCGGGCGTTGCGTACTTCATCACGTTTCGGCTTGCAGATTCACTGCCGCAATCGCTCCTTTGGCAATGGCGCGATGAGCGCGCGACCTGGCTGCGATGGCATCCTCAACCATGGCTCGCGGCCGAGCAGCGTGAATACGAAGAGAAGTTTATCCGCCGCATACAACAATGGTTGGATGCTGGCATGGGCGCCTGCCACTTGCGACGGCCCGACATGCGGATGCAGATCAGGTCTTGCCTGCTACACTTCGATGGAACGCGCTACGACATCGACGCGTTTGTGCTGATGCCAAACCATGTTCATGCGATCTTTGCGCCAAGGGATGGCTACGATCTTTCGCCGCTGCTAAAGGGAATTAAGGGCGTGAGCGCAAATCGATGCAACAAGCTACTGGCAACCAAAGCCACTTTTTGGATGGACGAGTCATACGACCACATCGTGCGCGACGCGAAAGAACTGGCAGCCTTTCGCGATTACATCGCCGAAAATCCGAACAAAGCCGGGCTCAAGCCGCAGGAGTACTCGTTGCAGCTCCGAGATGTCCTTACGGCGTGACGCAGACAGGATTGTCTGCGTCACTTTCACTTTCGCTTTCGCTCCGCTTTTGCCACGATTTTCTTGGTTTCGATGAAACGATCGGGGTTGATCGAGATCGAATCGATGCCGCTCTCAACCAGGAATGCCGCGAATTCAGGATAATCACTCGGCGCCTCGCCGCAGATGCCAACTTTGCAGTGGACCTTGTGGGCCGCGCGAATGACCTCGCGCACAACGTTTTTAACCGCTTCATTCCGCTCGTCGAACAACTCAGCCAGCCCGGCCGAATCGCGATCCACGCCGAGCACAAGCTGAGTGAGGTCATTGCTGCCGATGGAAAAGCCGTCGAAACGTTCACCAAATTTTTCGGCGAGGACGACGTTCGATGGTACTTCGCACATCACATATATCTCCAGCCCGCGACGGCCGCGCACGAGGCCGTTCGCCGCGAGCTCACAGAGGACTTTGTCGGCTTCGCCGAGGGTGCGACAGAACGGCACCATCACGATCACGTTGTTTAGTCCGATCTGGTTGCGCACCCGTTTGATCGCCTCGCACTCGATCCGGAAGGCGTCGCGAAATTTTTCGTGGTAATAACGCGAGGCGCCGCGCAGTCCGAGCATCGGGTTCTGCTCGTGTTGTTCAAACTGTTCGCCCCCGATGAGCGCGGCGTATTCATTGGTCTTGAAATCGCTCAGCCGTACGATGACGGGACGCGGATGCTGCGAGGCAGCGATAGGGGCGATGCCTTGTGCGAGTTTGTCGATGAAATAATCGCCTTTCTCCTTGTAAGTGCGAGTTAAGTTGTCGATGCGCCGGCGCGCCTCGCGATCTTCCAGCTCGTCGAAATGCGCCAACGCCATCGGATGAACCCGAATGCGATTGGCGATGATGAACTCGATGCGCGCCAGGCCGATGCCGTCGCACGGCAGTTTCCACCACCGAAACGCGCCGCCTGGGCTCGCAATGTTGAGCATGATCGGCGTACGCGTCTTCGGCACCTTTTTTAAGCTGACTTTCTCCTCGGCGAAACCGAGCAAGCCATCGTAAACAAAACCCTCATCGCCTTCGGCGCAGGAGAGCGTCACTTCCTGGCCATCGCGCAAAACTTTTGTCGCCTCACCCGTGCCGACGATTGCCGGAATGCCGAGCTCGCGGCTGACGATCGCCGCATGACAAGTTCGCCCGCCGAGGTCGGTGATGATGCCTTTGGTTTTTTTCAAGATCGGACCCCAATCGGGATCGGTCATTTCAGTGACGAGAATAGAGCCTTCCTTGAATCTCCCGAGTTGGCGCGAGCTTTGGATGCGGCAGACTTTCGCGGCAGCAATGGCTTCGCCGACGGCCAGACCG
>QHPP01000317.1 GCA_003219125.1 Verrucomicrobiota bacterium | reverse complement strand
TGCGCAACGCCAGCCTAACCAGAGCGGAAGCCAACGCGGATTAAGCAGAACGATCGTTGCAGTCGAGCCGAGAGCTGCGCCGAGCCAGTAGGAACCGTTGATCATCAAATCCACGCGACCGCGCACGCGCGCCGGAATCAGCTCATCAATTGCCGAATTGATCGCGGCATATTCTCCGCCAATCCCCGCTCCTGTGAGCGCGCGAAAGAAAACGTAGCTTGCGAAATTCCAGGAAAACGCTGTCAATCCCGTCGCGATGAGATAGACCGCCACCGTAACGAAGAACAATTTTTTCCGGCCGAGTCGATCCGTCCCGTATCCAAAAAGAAGCGCGCCGAGCACAGCGCCGGCGAGATAGAAGGTCGCGCTAGCGCCGACCTGCGTATCGGTCAGCCCAAGAGTCTCGCGACGTGTCAAGATTCCGCCTAACGAACCGGCGAGTGTGACTTCAAGACCATCAAGAATCCACGTCGCGCCGAGCGAGACAACAATCAACCAATGCCATCGGCTCCACGGCATCCGGTCCAGCCGCGCCGGAACGTACGATTCGATCATTTCGCCGTTTGGCATATCCCGGCTTCATGTCGCGCAAAGAAATAGGCCGCGCAAAATCAAAGACGGTTTGTTTTTTGGGCTTACTTTTCGTCCATGAAAGCGACCATGCCGGTATCGAGGCTGTAATAAGCGCCGACCACCTGCAACTCATCGGCGTCAATCTTGGCCTTTAGAACCGGGGTGGAAGAACGAAGCGCTTGCACAACATTCTTTACGTTCGCTTTCACTGTCACCTCGAGATCGTCTTTAAGTGTTGCTTCAACCGCGGGTTCAATTGCCGTGACCAGTGACTGGATATGACCGGGTGCTTTGCCATTGGCAGCGATCGTATCCTTTGCAGCTTTAACGGCGCCGCAACGCTGATGGCCAAGCACCACGATGAGTCGCACGGCCAAATGATCGACCGCATACTCGATGCTCCCCAAGCTCTGATCGTCGATCACATTTCCTGCCACTCGGACCACAAACAGATCGCCGAGCCCTTGATCGAATACGATCTCGGCCGGCACGCGCGAATCAGCGCAGCCGAGAACGATCGCAAACGGATGCTGACTCTTTGTCAGTTTTTCTCTTTCCTCGCTCGACTGGCGTGGATGCTGTGGATTGCCGTTCGTGTAGCGTCCATTTCCTTCTTTGAGCCGGGACATGGCTTCGGCGGGAGGCACGACCGGCTGGTCGGCATGGGCCGGATCGGCGGCGCGGGCATGCTGGCTGCCGCTCAGTACACCAGTCGCGAGAACGAGGAGGGCAAGGTATGTCTTTGTCATAATATTTCTTCTTTCATGCGCGTTTGGAATATTAGATAGCTTGGGAAGCGGCTCAGTGAAAAACAAGATCAGCCTGCGGCCAGCAAGAGCGCGAGAGATGTTTCATTCTTTATCCAGATGAAAGCGGTGCAAAATTCGATGGGCAAACGGAGCTACGATTAAGGATGCGATGCCGATAAAAGCTAGCCCGGAAAACAAAGCATAACAGGAAGCAAATATTTTGGCCGCCGACGAATGGAGAGGATCCACAGGTCCCATGCCGCCCAGAATCATTGAAGCATTCAGAAGTGAATCAATCCAATTCAGCTCTCCGAGGCAGTGATACCCTAATACTCCGATTCCCAAGCCTGCTGCGAGGACAAGAAAGGCGAGGATGAAATGGCGAATTACGCGCTTTGCAAATCGAGCTGCACTAAGGAGCGGCTGCTTTCGACGTTCGTACACCGGCGTTTAAATAAGCGTTTGTTGCGAAGAATGCGAGGCGCGCCTCACGAAACTTTGCTTACAGAACCTGGGTTCGAATCGAGCATAAGCCGAAACGACGCGGCTCTTTCGTGATGCAGCTGTTAGGTCGTTCTGATTATGTCACCGCTCTCGTCTTCAAATCAACTCGGTAAGTCTTGCCACGCTCGGGCGTTACAATCAGCGTCCCATCTTGAACCCTCAGCGCCTTGATGAAAACCCACTGAACGTCCTCCTCGAGCTTCGGATCAATCCGATTCACGAAGATCGTCAAATCCCAGAGCTTCTTGTTGGTTTGGACATCCCGCGCCTCAATGTATGCGCGATGGCCATCGTCATTCGGAGCGATGTATCGAACGCCCTGATGGACTACAGGCTTGACCTCTGCTGGAGCGACGCGCTTGGCAAGCGCCAGACTCGGCAGCAACAGCGCCGCTGCGACAAAAATGAGAACGAATCGTGACATGAATGTGAAGAATCTTAAAGAGAAAGCGATGAGCCACCCGCTGGCGAGAGCGAGCTTTGCTTTTGCCTCATCCTTCATAATTCATCCTTCAGCCTTTATCCAAGCCGGCCAGCGGTTAGCTGCAGCGATTGGTTAGGAGACTTGGTGTGTCGAATCAAGGATGCGCGGCGCGACACAACGCGATTTGAGAGCTGATGTGGTCGACGAAGTCTTGATATCTTCCGATGTCCGGTCCAATGCGAGAAATGGTAAGTCGAGCTACACCGGCCGACGTGTAAAAACCGGCAGTCTCAATTCGACGGAATGATCTAATAAGAAGAACGAGACCGAAAACAGCGAAAAAACTGCAGACCCAGAAACCGACGTTTCTGTAGATTGGCGGATGACTTTCCCAATGCGAGCGCTCCAATAGTGCCGCCGATGAATAGGATAAGGCCAATGAGCCGAGTCTGCTCGCGAATTCCAAGGTGGCTGATATTGGGTTCGAGTGTTCTCAACGGCACGTTGAGCTTGAAGTCAGTTCCGAACGCTCGATAGCCGGAAACAACGACATGATCATCGAAGAGCTCAATCAGGCGATATCCGAAAAAAGCTTTCTCTCGATACGAGTCAATGGCTGCATTTCGGGCGCGCGTTCTGGGTCGCTTAACCATAATGGGGCTGCAAAATCTCGCAAAAAAAGGAGACATCTCGCAGCCTATTTCTGGAATTTTCCCAGCTAGCGCGTTGCAAAAGCTGCAAATGGTTAAACGTCGTAGTACATCGCGAACTCGTACGGATGTGGGCGGAGACGGAGCGCGTCGTATTCCTTCTGCTTCATGTCGACCCAGTTGGCGATGAAGTCGGCGTTGAAGACGTCGCCGCGCAAGAGGAAGGAATGATCAGCCTGGAGCGCTTCGATCGCGCCGCGGAGTGAATCGGGCACGCTCGCGACCTGCGCGAGTTCTTCCGGCGGCAGTTCGTACAGATTTTTGTCGAGTGGATCGCCTGGATCGATGCGGTTTTGGATCCCATCGAGGCCGGCAAGCAGAAGCGCAGAAAAGGCGAGATAGGGATTCGCGGCGGAATCGGGCGTGCGAAACTCGATTCGTTTTGTTTTTGGGCTGGCCGAATACGTGGGAATGCGGATCGCGGCGGAACGGTTGCGCGCCGAATAGGCCAGGTTGACCGGCGCTTCGAATCCGGGCACCAGACGCTTGTAGCTATTCGTTGTCGGATTCGTGAAACAGGTGAGTGCGGGCGCGTGCTTCAAAATCCCGCCGACGAAGAAAAGTGCCATCTCGCTCAGTCCAGCGTAACCGTTCCCGGCAAACAAAGGCTTCCCGTCTTTCCAGAGCGACATGTGGGTGTGCATGCCGGAGCCGTTGTCGGCGAAGAGCGGTTTCGGCATGAAGGTGACCGTCTTGTTATGCTTCCTGGCGACATTGCGGATGATGTATTTGTAATACTGCATCG
>QHPP01000316.1 GCA_003219125.1 Verrucomicrobiota bacterium | reverse complement strand
TTTTGGCCGATATCGTTTCGGCGCCGGCACCAAATATCCAAGCACGGCCTGCGCTCGGTGGATCACCGGTTTATGCAACATTCCCGCCAGTAACTCTCAAACGCGTCGAAACCACCGAACCCCAATTCGTAGTCATCTTCACTGAAGACAAACAGGGCTTCTATATAAATGGCCAGAAATTCGAAATGAATTCAGGCCCCATGCTGACAGTGGATGTCGGTTCGCTGCAGCACTGGCGTGTAATAAACTCAACCAAAGAAGTGCATCCGTTTCACATCCATCAAGTTCACTTCCTGGTGTATTCCGTCGACGGAAAGTCAGTGAACGATCCGAAATGGGTCGATACGGTAAATGTCCCCTATGGCAGTTCCGTGGATTTAGTGATGGATTTTACCGATCCAATCATTCGCGGCATGTCGCTCTTCCACTGCCATCTACTCAAGCACGAAGACAAGGGAATGATGGCGAAGATTCTCTTTCGATAAAACAAGAGAGCGATATGGAAGGATTAACGAGCATACGAAGCAGGTTCGGACCAAAGGAGACGATGAACCGATTGGAAGCTGAGATTCGAGCACATGGGATGAAAGTGTTTGAGCGAATCGATCATGCCGCAGGCGCGGCGGAGGCGGGTCTCGAGTTACGACCGACTGAGCTCATCATCTTTGGTAACGCCCGCGGCGGCACGCCCTTGATGCAATCGGTGCAAACCGTCGGAATCGATCTGCCATTGAAGGCGCTCGTTTGGGAAGATGCGTCCGGGACAACATGGCTGTCGTATAACGAACCGAGCTGGATCGCGCACCGACACGGCGCAGCCAACGCAGAACCGGTCGTGAACAAAATGAGCGGTGTGCTCAGCGCGATGGCGAGAAGAATAACGGAGAAGGCAGCGTAGTTTCTCCCTACCTCGAAAGAGGGAATGGGCACCACCTCATTGGTGGTATGACAAAACCCCGCGGACGGTAATTGGCCGAGTTCTCATTATCATCGATATGATCGAGATGACAAAAACAAAACAAAGGAGGTGTCGGTGACTGATCAACAAATGCTGGGTCGCGAAGCGAAAACTCAACCACACGAAGCGAGCCGTCCTCCGCTCCCTCCTTTTTCCCGGGAAACCGCCATTCAGAAGGTTCGCTTGGCCGAAGATGGATGGAATTCCCGTGATCCGGAAAAAGTGGCCCTCGCGTATACGATCGATTCGCGCTGGCGAAATCGGGCTGAGTTTCCGAGTGGACGACAGGAAATCATCCAATTCTTGAAACGCAAATGGGCGAAAGAGCTGGACTACCGGTTAATCAAGGAGCTGTGGGCTTACACCGGAAATCGCATTGCCGTGCGCTTCGCCTACGAATGGCACGATGACTCGGGGAATTGGTTCCGCTCATATGGAAATGAGAACTGGGAGTTCGACGATAATGGCTTGATGCGTTTTCGCCACGCATCCATCAACGACCTTCCGATCAAAGAGTCGGAGAGAAAATATCATTGGCCACTCGGCCGCCGTCCGGATGCGCATGCTGGCTTAAGCGAACTCGGGTTATAGCTGCACACTGAAGAAAACAGATCAACCAAGAGGTAACTCGTTTTTATCCGAGACGGGGCAAATCTTTCCAGCCTCTCTATCTTCAAAGAGGGAGCGAGGATTATCTCGTAAGGGGTATCGCAAAATCCGCCTGATGCGCCGTGGCCGCGAGTTGTCGATCACCCATATCAGCGGATATGAAAATGAACACGCCTGCGGGCAGCTCTGGCGAAATTGGCTCTTACGTCCAACTCCAGCACCAAATTCACGACGCCCTGCGAGAACAGCATCCCGAATGGATTGAGCAAAACGGGGGTTGCCCTACCTGCGAGTCATACGAGTCGCGCTTCGCAGAACTCCTCAACCATTTTCGATCGAACGAAACGCAAGCCGGCAGCCTGAGCCACCCACAAGAGAAGGAGACGCGACCGTACCTATATAT
>QHPP01000325.1 GCA_003219125.1 Verrucomicrobiota bacterium | reverse complement strand
GGCCCACCCTCACGCAAGATGGCGTCTCCGGCGCGCTGGCTGACCCGTTCCTTAGCGTGTTCGATAGCAAGGGCAAGGTCCTCTGGAACAACAATAATTGGAAAGACTCACAGCAAGCGGAAATTGAGGCGACCGGCCTGGAGCCGACGAATGATCTTGAATCCGCTATCGTGCAAGCCTTGGAGCCGGGCAAGTACACCGCCATCCTATCTGGCAGGAATAGCACCAGCGGTATCGGACTGGTAGAAGTGTACGATCTAAGTCCCAGTTTTCCTCTTCGGGCCCAGCTAACAAACGTCTCAACTCGAGGCTTTGTCGGCACCGGTCAGGCAGTGATGATTGGCGGCTTTATCGCCGGCGGAGGCTCTAACAGTATTCAGGTGCTGGTCCGCGGACTCGGGCCAAGCCTTACGCAACACGGCGTCTCAGGCGCGCTGGCCAACCCGATCCTTAGCTTGTTCGATAGCAACGGCAATGTCCTCCGGAACAACAATAATTGGAAAGACTCACAGCAAGCCGGGATTCAAGCAACAGGCCTTGCGCCTCCGAATGATTTTGAATCCGCTATCCTGCAAGACTTGGGGCCGGGCAATTACACCGCCATCCTGTCTGGCAGGAATAACACCACCGGTATTGGTCTGGTTGAAATTTATAGGCTTTGATAGCGGCCCCGGTTCCTAAATGTCATCATTGAAAATGCGGAAACGACCGAGGCAATGGCGAAGTAGAGTCGTGGTGGCGGTGCTGTTTTCGCTGTTCTGCGCTCGGCCTGGCTGCGCCCGAGCGACTGATCCGTCGCAAATAAAAACCATCTTCGTGTTCGGCGATAGTCTATCGGAAGGGGTTGCCATTAGTCCGCGCCAAGCCTGGCCAATGTTGCTGGCCGAGAAATTGCGCCCGGTCGGTCCGAATTTTTGCGTGATCAATGCCAGCGCCGGCGGAAGCACCACCGAACGCGGGCTGCGCCGTCTCCCCACCCACCTGGAGTATCCCGTCGATATTTTCGTTCTCGAGCTTGGGGTCAACGACGCTTTCCTCGGCATTCCGGTCGAACAGACGCACGCCAATTTGCAATCAATGATCGATCAGGTTAAAACGCGCAATCCGAATGCGACGGTCATGATTGTGGGGATGCAGTTTCCAATCGCGGAACCGTACAGCGAATATGTCGCGGCGTTTGTAAAAATGTTTGGTGAACTGGCCGAGAAAAATCACGCTGCGCTGGTGCCCAATTTACTCGAAGACGTTGTGGGCGATCCAAAACTCAACCTACCCGATCGCATTCATCCGAATGCTGCCGGACACAAAGTTCTGGTGGAAAATGTCTGGCGCGTCCTCGAACCGATCGCGTGGGAAGTGGGTTCGAAATAACACTGCGCGATTTTTTTTCGGTCATCCCGAGCGCAAGCGAGGACCTCACAAATGATGTTATGATCACGCCATAAAGTCTGTGTGATCGATAGCGTAATGGCACTTGAGTTCTTACCGGAAAAGCATGCTACTGCCGGAGGGTGGGGACTAGGCCCCGGGGGAGAGGGGGAAACAAGCCGGCTAGGCGTCGGCGCCGAAATGATGCTGTAGTCGCGGACGTGCCGGCTTGCTTCTGACGCAAAGTAGCCGGACACGGCTGCCTCTACAGCCACTGCTCCGACTACCATATGCGCGAGATTCGTGTTATCCCGCGGTCTCTCCGCTTCAATACTTCAACAATTTAACGATTTGACGTGGCGGAGCCATTTTTCCTGAAACGCTCCGGATTTTTTTCCTTTGTAGCGGAGTGATGATACCACTAAACGGCCGAAAGGATCTCTCCCTGGCACGCCGGAGCCCGCGAGTGCGAAGCGAAGGCGGCCCGTTGAGAAAGTCCAAGTAGGATGCGACCTGTCAGGGGCGGGCACTTACACCGGCCAGATTCTGTTTG